>CAVJRB010000470.1:0-3410 GCA_963651655.1 bacterium
CTCCAGGGTACCCTTTCCGCCGCCAAACAGCTCCTTAAACGCCTTATCAAATTCTCTTTGAATGTCCTGGAATTTCTCTGTAAACTGCCTGCGCATTCCCTCGTCCAGCTCCTGGATAATCTTTTCCAGCTGGGCTTCCGCAGTTTTCAGATCCTCATACTGCCCGGAAAGGAAGGCATGGCGCTCGGAAATTTCTTTATATTCTTCAATGGCATTTACATTTACATTTCCAAGCTTCCGAATCTCATCCTTCACCTGGGCAATGTCCCGCTTCATGGCATTCAGATCGGTAAGCTCTTCTTTTTTGTACTGAAGGGCATTATTCGGGGTAATCTCATATTCATTCCACAGATAGGAAATCTGGGATTCCCTGTGCTCCTCCAGCTTCTCCATCTGGCTTTTCAGACGGTAGCACTCCTTGTCCAGAAGAGAAATTTTACCGGAAAGCTCATCTCGCTTTTCGAAAAAGGCCTTATGGCTGGTGTTCTTCTCATCCTTCACCGCCTGCCAGCTCTCCAGCTGGGCTCTTGCCTTTGTCTCCTCTTCCCCCAAAGTTTTGATCACAGCTTCCAGGTCTTCCACAGACTGGCGTTTCTTCTGGTTCTCCTCACTGCCAAGGGTGAGAGTCTCATGGATATCCGCCTCTTCCTGGCGAAGAGCCTCCATCTCATGATTCAGACGATTCAGAGTCTCGGATGCAAAGCTTTCTTTCTGCTGTGCAGTGCTTGCTTCCAGACGAAGGGATTCCAGTTTCTTGGAAACCTCCTGCTCCTCTGTCTTCCACTCTTCCAGTTCTTTCTGCCTGGTCTGGATAAAAGCTTCCAGCTCTTTTTCATCCTGCTCGGAAGCCTTCAATTCTTCTGCAATTTTATTGTGGTCTGCCTTGGCCTCCTCAATCTGGCGGCGGATCTCCATCTGTTCTCTCTGAATCTCGCCATAGCCAGCCTGGATTTCCTTTGTCTTGGCTTCCACCTGGTTCATATTCATTTTCGCAGTGTTCTGGGCAACGTACTGCTGGCGCAGCTTTTCCTGCAGATCTGCGATGGTATCACGGATTACATTACGCTTGCTTCTGTTGTCATTGATGGATTTCTGCATATCATCCATGTCTTTTTTCAATGCTTTGACGCTGGATTCCAGTTCCTCAATCTCACGGCGGCGTCCCAGAAGATTGCTGTTGTTCTTAAAGGAACCACCAGACATGGAACCGCCTGGATTAAAGGATTCTCCCTCTACCGTTACCATGCGCAGGCTGTGCCTGTATTTTCTTGCAATGGCAATGGCGTGGTCAATATGATCCACCACCAGAACTCTTCCCAGAAGATAGGTTGCAAGACCAGTGTATTCCGGTCCTGTTGACACCAGCTCACTGGCAAGGCCGATCACACCCGGCTCCTTCAGTGCTTCTCTCTGGGTAAAACTGCTCTTAGTATTAATACTGTTTAATGGAAGGAACGTCGCGCGTCCGAAACGGTTCTTTTTCAGAAACTCGATCATCTGCTTGGCAGTCTGCTCGTTGTCTGTGACAATGTTCTGGATGCTTCCTCCAAGAGCTGTCTCGATCGCGATCTCGTATTCCTTATTTACCTGGATCAGATCCGCTACAACACCCTTGATTCCAGGTGCGCGGTCCTTCTGCTCCATAACGCGGCGGATACTGTTTCCGTATCCATCATACCGCTCTGTAATATTCTTCAAAGATTCCAGTCTGGATGCTTCCCGGTGATAGGCACTCTGGCCGATCTCCATCTGGCTGTTCTGCTGCTTTAATTCACTGGTCAGCTTATGTACCTCATCATCCAGACGCTGGCACTCTGCATTCATTTCTTCAATAAGAGAAGTGATTCCCTGAAATTTCTCCCGGGCCTTCTCCATCTCGGTGTGCTGCTCTGCCTCTTCGGTTTTCAAATGAAGCTGTCTCTGGCTGATTCCGGCTCTTCGGATATCGATCTGCTCCATCATGGTGTCGAAACGCTGGGCTTTTCCTCTTGTGGTAGCACGGGAATTGAGAAGTTCAATGATCTCATTCTTGCCGTTCTCCACTGCCTGGGTGCACTCTTCAATCTGCGCCTGAATATTGGAAAGGCGCTCCTCCTCATCTCCCTGGCGCTTCTTTGCCTGAAGAAGGGCTGCATGGAGCTGGGATTTCTCCTGCTCCTGGCTCTCTAAAGAAGTCTGGCGCTCCTTTAAATCTGCTTCAATGGTCTGCAGACGATTCTTGTAATGCTCTTCATTTTGCACGCCTGCAAGGATCTGCTCTCTTAAAACCTTGATCTCGCCATCCAGCTGCTGCCTGCGGATTGCCTTATTCTGGGTATCCTCACGAAGCTGCTCCATCTGGCTGGTCAGCTTCTCCAGTTCCTCCTCCAGGCGGTCATACTCTACCTTGGTCTGATCGTAAGCCTTCTGGTTCTCTTCCAGTTCCTCTGCTGCCCGGGTGCTCTTCCCATCCAGTTCCTTCAGTTCCTGGCTGGTTTTCTCATTTTCCACAAGGAAACAGTTCACATCCAGTTCCCGCAGGGTATCTCGTTTAGCAAGATAAATCCTGGCAGTCTCTGACTGGCGCTCCAGAGGGCCTAACTGTCTGGTCAGCTCGCTTAAAATATCGGTTACACGCACCAGATTGGCCTGCTCATCCTGCAGCTTCTTGATGGTGGTGTTCTTCCGGCGCTTAAACTTTACGATTCCGGCAGCCTCATCAAACAATTCACGGCGCTCCTCCGGCTTGCCGCTTAGGATCTTATCGATCTGTCCCTGTCCGATAATAGAATATCCTTCTTTTCCAATACCGGTGTCATAAAACATCTCATTGATGTCCTTCAGCCTGCAGGCACTTCCATTGATCAGGTACTCGCTTTCCCCGGAACGGTAAAGCCGCCTGGTAACTGTGACTTCGTTAAAATCAACCGGAAGCTTGTGGTCGCTGTTGTCAAGGGTGATGGCCACAGATGCAAAGCTTAAGGGCTTTCTGGTCTCTGTTCCGGAAAAAATAACGTCCTGCATGTTCCCGCCTCGCAGCTGCTTGGCACTCTGCTCGCCAAGAACCCAGCGGACCGCATCGCCTACGTTACTTTTTCCGCTTCCGTTAGGTCCTACGATTCCGGTAATTCCGTTATGAAATTCGAAATTGATTTTCTGTGCAAAGGACTTAAACCCCTGCACTTCAATGTTTTTTAAATACATGTATTCGAATCCTTGTCATTATTGTTATAGAAAATCCACCTTTACGCTTTCATTTTGCGGATTGCCTGATAAGCAGCTTCCTGCTCGGCGGCTTTCTTGGTATGGCCCACGCCTGTGCCCATTACCTGGCCGCTGACCAGAACATCCACGGTAAAGCTCTTGTTGTGATCCGGTCCTTCCTCTTTCATAAGGCGGTACTCCACAAGATGGGTTCCCTTCTCCTGTAC
>CAVJRB010000471.1:0-15910 GCA_963651655.1 bacterium
TTTGCGGCCCATCTGAAAGGAAAGAATTCCTATGATCAGGAGGATTATAAGGGAGGCACCGCTTTTCTCATTGGAAATGAAGGAAACGGGCTGACAGAAGAAGCGGCAGAAGCAGCTGACTGTCTTATCCGTATTCCTATGTGCGGGAAAGTGGAATCTCTCAATGCGGCTATGGCGGCAGGAATCCTGATGTATGAAGCGGCAAGGCAGAGACGATAAAAAGGGGGAGTCTTATGGAACCAATCATATGGCTGGGAATCCTGGCTGTGCTTCTGGTTATTGAAGGGCTTACCACGGCACTTACTACCATCTGGTTTGCCGGAGGCGCACTGGCAGCAGCCATTGCAGCTGGTGCGGGGATGGGAATTGTGCCTCAGCTTCTTCTGTTTTTCTGTGTTTCGCTGGTGCTTCTGATTTTCACAAGACCGGCGGCCATGAAGCTTATGAATAAGAACACGGAGAAAACAAATGTGGACAGTCTTCTGGGAAAAACTGCGGTTGTGATCCAGGAGATTAACGATCTGGCACAGACCGGACAGGTCCGCATCAATGACATCGAGTGGATGGCCCGGACATCCGATGATTCTGCAATAATTCCGGTTGGCACTGTAGTAGTGATTAGGGCAGTCCGCGGCGTTAAGCTGATTGTGGAGCCCAAATAAAAAGGAGGCGGAAATATGGGAAAAGTGTTAATTTTACTGATCGTCATTATTCTGGTGTTATGGATCCTTGCATCCTGCATCCGTATCGTACCTCAGGCATATGCGATTGTACTTGAGCGTTTAGGCGCTTATCAGGCAACATGGGGAACTGGCGTACACTTCAAACTTCCATTTGTAGAGCGTGTGGCAAGAAAGGTCAATCTGAAAGAGCAGGTTGTAGATTTCCCGCCTCAGCCGGTTATCACCAAGGATAACGTAACCATGCAGATCGACACCGTT
This sequence comes from bacterium, assembly GCA_963651655.1. GTDB lineage: Bacteria > Bacillota > Clostridia > Lachnospirales > Lachnospiraceae > Blautia_A. The sequence goes on from CAVJRB010000471.1 coordinate 942, forward strand.
GTATTTTTCCAGATCACAGACCCGAAGCTTTATGCATACGGCGTTGAGAACCCGATCATGGCAATTGAGAATCTTTCCGCTACTACACTGCGTAACATCATCGGTGATATGGAGCTGGATGAGACTCTGACCTCCCGTGAGGTAATCAATACCAAGATGCGTGCCTCCCTTGATGTGGCAACAGATCCATGGGGAATCAAGGTAAACCGTGTAGAGCTGAAGAACATTATTCCGCCGGCTGCTATTCAGGAAGCAATGGAGAAGCAGATGAAGGCAGAGCGTGAGAGACGAGAAGCGATCCTGATCGCAGAAGGTGAGAAGAAATCTACCATTCTGGTCGCAGAAGGTAAAAAGGAATCCGCTATCCTGGATGCAGAGGCTGAGAAGCAGGCTGCCATCCTCCGCGCAGAGGCTCAGAAGGAGCGTATGATCAAGGAAGCAGAGGGCCAGGCTGAGGCAGTTCTGAAGGTTCAGAAGGCTAACGCAGAGGGTCTCCGCATGATCAAGGAAGCCGGAGCAGACAGTGCAGTCCTTACCCTGAAGAGCTTCGAGGCACTTGCAAAAGTGGCAGACGGTAAGTCTACCAAGATCATTATCCCGTCCGAGATTCAGAACCTGGCGGGCCTTGCAGCTTCTTTGAAGGAAGTTGTAGTGGATGAGAAGAAGACTGAAGAATAAACAAAAGAGGAGAATTATTATGAACTTAAAAGGCAGAAATTTTTTGACACTGAAAGACTTTACACCAGAGGAAATTCTGTATCTTCTTGATTTATCCGCTGATTTAAAGGCAAAGAAAAAAGCCGGAGAACTTACCGAGTATTACAAAGGCAAAAATATTGCCCTGATCTTTGAGAAAACCAGTACAAGAACACGCTGCTCTTTCGAGGTTGCAGCACATGACCTTGGAATGGGAAGCACCTATCTGGATCCGACAGGTTCCCAGATCGGCAAGAAAGAGAGCATTGCAGATACTGCAAGAGTTCTTGGAAGAATGTATGACGGTATTGAGTACCGCGGATTTGGCCAGGACATCGTAGAAGAGCTTGCCAAATACGCAGGTGTTCCGGTTTGGAACGGTCTGACAAATGAGTATCATCCTACCCAGATGCTTGCTGATATGCTGACTATCCGTGAGCATTTCGGATACCTGAAGGGCATTAAGCTGGTATACATGGGCGATGCCCGCTACAACATGGGCAACTCCCTGATGGTAGCATGCTCCAAGCTTGGAATGCATTTCGTGGCATGCACAAGCAAGAAATATTTCCCGAATGAGGAGCTTGTAGCACAGTGCCAGGAGTACGCTGCACAGTCTGGCGCAACCATCACTCTTACTGAGGATGTGGATGCTGGAACTAAGGATGCAGATGTTATTTACACAGATGTATGGGTATCCATGGGTGAGCCGGATGCAGTATGGGAAGAGAGAATCCATGACCTGACACCTTACAAGGTAACTTCCGCAGTTATGAAGAACGCTGGTGAGAAAGCAATCTTCCTTCACTGCCTGCCTGCGTTCCATGACCTTAAGACCAAGATCGGCAAAGAGATGGGCGAGCGCTTCAACCTTACCGATATGGAAGTAACAGATGAAGTATTCGAGTCCCCGGCTTCCAAGGTATTTGACGAGGCTGAGAACCGTATGCACACCATCAAGGCAGTTATGGTTGCTACATTAGGAGAGCCGGAGGCAAAATAATGTTGGCTTACAACGAAAAAACAATTGCAGATCAGATACACACAAAATGGGCGGGCAAAACCGTCCATTTTGCAAAAGAAATGGATTCCACAAATCTGTGGATCAAGCGCCTTGCCAAAGAGGGGGCACCTCAGGGAACCCTTGCCCTGGCGGAATTTCAGTCCGCTGGAAGAGGACGCCTGGGACGTTCCTGGGAAGTGCCGAAAGGAACCTCGGTTATGATGAGCATTCTTCTGAGACCGGAATTTGAGCCCCAGTATGCGCCTATGCTGACGCTGGTAATGGGGATGGCGGTGGCCAAAGCCGTAAAGAATCTTGGCTTTGACGTAAGCATCAAATGGCCTAATGATGTGGTTGTTTCCCACAAAAAAATCTGCGGGATCCTCACAGAAATGGGGGTCTGCCAGGGGAAAATCGATTATGCAGTCATTGGAGTGGGAATCAATGTAAATATCCGGGAGTTCCCAGAAGAGATGGCAGACAAAGCCACCTCCCTTTATCTGGAAAGCGGCAGGGATTTTGACAGAAGCCAGATCCCGGGGCTTGTGATGGAAGCGTTTGAGGGATATTACGAGAAATTTGCAGCGACCTGTGACTTAAGCGGATTGAAGTCCGAGTATGAAAGCATTCTTGCCAATTACAACCAGCCTGTCCGTGTGCTGGCGAAAGAGCCTTATGAGGGCGTTGCCAGGGGAATTACAGACGGCGGTGAGCTGATCGTGGAAAAACAGGACGGAACTGTAGTGGAGGTCTGCGCAGGGGAGGTTTCCGTGCGGGGACTGTACAGTTACGTGTAAAAGAAAGGTGGTACCGACACTTGTATCAGGATAATGTAGTACTTTGCGGCGCAAGCGCCTATGAGCAGAAATATTATTTTAACAAGGATTTTGATTCCCTGCCGGATCATGTGAAGAAAGAGCTTCAGATTATGTGCGTACTTTATACAGAAGAGATCGGCGGGATTTTTACTTTAGAGTTTGATGACCACGGAGATCTTCAGTTTAAGACAGAAGCAGCTGAGGCAGACGGCCTCTATGATGATATTGGCGGTGCATTGAAGATCAAGCAGCTTCGCCAGGAAAAACAGGAGCTTCTGGAATCCCTGGAGATGTATTACCGGGTATTTTTCCTGGGAGAAGATGTGGAAGAAAAATAAAACGATGGTATAAAAGGTTAATATGGATCGTAATTTAGACAGTAACTTGAAAAATGAGAATGCCATGCACAAAGTTCCCGGGGAAATGTCCTGGAAAATCGGAAATGTAGAGATTCCCAACCGGTTTGTCCTTGCGCCTATGGCCGGAGTTACAGACCTTGCATTTCGCAGGCTGTGCAAGGAACAGGGAGCCGGGCTTCTCTGCATGGAAATGATCAGCGCCAAGGCAATTTCCTATAAGAACAAGAATACCAGGGAACTTATGAAAATAGATCCTGTGGAACATCCCATTTCCCTGCAGCTATTTGGAAGCGAGCCGCAGCTGATGGCTGAGGTGGCAAAAGAGATCGAAGAGGAACCTTTTGATATTCTGGATATCAATATGGGCTGTCCGGTGCCGAAGGTGGTAAATAATGGGGAGGGTTCTGCACTTTTGAAGACCCCGGACCTGATCGTGGACATTGTAAAAAGCGTGTCTTCGGCAATCAGTAAACCCCTTACCGTGAAGGTACGCATTGGTTTTGAGAAAGAGCCAGTGGACATTGTGGAGATTGCCAAGCGTGTTGAAGATGCAGGTGCCGCAGCGATTGCAGTCCATGGGCGCACAAGGCAGCAGTTTTATTCCGGAACCGCAGACTGGGAGACCATTGCCCGGATCAAAGAGGCAGTTTCCATTCCTGTGATCGGAAATGGAGATGTAGATTCCCCGAAGAAGGCGGAAGCGTTGTTCTTACAAACTGGCTGTGATGCGGTGATGATCGGAAGGGCGGTTGAGGGAAATCCATGGATCTTCCGGGAAATGAACCACTACTTTGCAACAGGCGAAGAACTGCCGGGACCGACTTTGGACGAGATCAAAGAGATGATCCTGAAGCATGCCAGGGCGCAGATTGAAATAAAAGGTGAATTTATCGGAATCCGGGAAATGCGCAAGCATGTGGCATGGTATACCGCTGGAATGCCCCACAGTGCGGGGATTCGGAGGGAATCTAATAACATTAGCAGCTATGAGGAATTGCAGCAGCTGTTGGAGAGACTGTAGTAAGGATTTGCCACTTTGTTATTATATATTTGCCTGACTGAGTAAAATATGGCAGGCGAGGAGTAATCAATATTATGGAAGAATTATTAGGATGCAAGGGAATTCAGGAAGCATTAAAATTCTTAGAGAAGGATGATGGGAGAACGCTTCAGGAAACTTTGGAAATGTGCCAGATTCCTGCCCCTTCTTATCAGGAAGAAAAGAAAGCCAAATACGTTTTGGGCAAGATGCGGGAGGCTGGCCTTGAGGATGTGCATATTGATGAGGTGGGAAATGTTCTTGGAACCCGCAAGGGAACCGGGGACGGTCCGCGTATTGTGCTCGCGGGACATACAGATACCGTTTTTCCTATGGAAACAGAACTGACGCTGAAGCAGGATGGGAACCGCTATAGCTGTCCTGGAATCGGAGATGACACCAGGGCTGTGGCAGAGCTTCTTAGCATTGCAAGAGCCATGAACGCTGCGGGAATCCGCGGAGAGGGAGACATTGTTTTCTGCGCCAATGTATGCGAGGAAGGCCTGGGAGATTTATGGGGAACGAAGCATATTTTCGGCGTTGATGGGGATGGATGCCACCGCTATGATGGTTTTATATCTATTGACGATAAAAACACTTCAGGAATTATTTATCAGGCGGTGGGAAGTGAGCGTTACCTGGTAACCTTCCACGGTACAGGCGGTCACAGCTACACTGGCTTTGGCATCCCAAGCCCTGTCCATGCAATGGGGCGCGCAATTGCCAAAATCAGCGATTTCCAGGTGCCGTCAGACCCCAAAACCACATTTAATGTAGGCGTGGTAAACGGCGGTTCCTCCGTGAATGTAATCGCAGAGGAAGCCTCCATGCTGGTAGATATGCGCTCCCTGGACGCCGGTGCGTTAGCTGAGCTTTCTGCTAAGTTCCATAAGGCGGTAGAGGAAGCCGTGGAGGAAGAGAATGCACGCTGGGGACTTGGAACCAGAGATTCCGAAAGCGATCAGGGAAACGCAGACAAGTATGCGTCGGCAGCTACTGACCGTATTACTGTCAATTTCCAGCAAAAGGGCAAACGCCCTGCCGGAACCCAGGAAAAACAATGCCAGATCGTGCAGGCTGCGAACGCTGCGAACCGGGCGCTTGGCATGGAAACCCTGTATATAGGCGCTGCAAGTACAGACACAAACATCCCCATCAGCCTTGGAATCCCTGCGATCACCGTTGGCTGGGGCGGCAAAGGCGGCGGCGAACATACCATCCACGAATGGTACGAACACACTGAATCCTGGAAAGGCCCCCAGCGCGACCTGCTCCTGCTTGTAGCCTTGTCCGGCTTTGAGGGAATCCGTAAGTATCAGCTTTCACATGTAGGAAGATAGGAGACATACAAGTCAAAATCCCATCGCCGCAGGCGATTTTCAATGGATTTTGACTCGTAACTGTGAAGGTACTGAACAGTTACGAACCATTAATTAACAATAGAAAGGGGATTTTACCATGGGAAAAACAATTCAGGAATTAACCGCTGATCTGCTGGCAGCACCGTCAGCATGTAAAGAAATCAAAGAGGCTGCCCAGAATTATCTGGATGCTGTTGGAAAAGAAGGAGAAGCAGAGGCTGCCAAGGCTTATGTTGCAGAGCTGGAAGCAGATATTATGCCGATCGATGGACTGATTTCTTTCGCAGAGTCTGATATGGGTGCGAAAGTATTCGGAGCAGACGGCGCCAAGAATATTCTGATTCACGCGAAAGAGCGCAAGGAAGCAGGCGAGAAATACTGTGATTGTCCTGCATGTGCAGCTTGCGAGGCACTGCTGAATAAGAAGGATGAGATCCTGAAATAATTTGTAAAAGAGTTTGCAGGAGTGCGTAGTACAAATGCCGTGTCGCTTGCAGATAACAGAAAAGCTTATAAGAGGAAGAGTCCAGGCGGATTTTTTCTCTTATTTTTATGGTGTGTTGTTGCCGGACACCATAGCATTTATTATAGGCACTGTTTTGCAGTGGGAGAATTATAGCGTGTCCCTGCGTGTGAGGAAATATAAGAAACCTGTGTACAAATTTACTTTAATGATGTATAGTGATAAAAAGTAATACAGAACTGTTATTTTGGAGGCGTAAGATGGCTGGATATTTAATTTCAGAGACAACCCGCGAAGAACGGGAAAAAATAGTTGCAGAATCCCTGGGAAATATAGAAGCAAACTGCGATGGCTGCATGGCTGGGCTTGCCGAAATGTATCAGGACTATATTGACGGCAAGAGGGAACTACGCCAGATCAATATGGAATTCAATGCAAGGTATGTAAAAGGCGAGGATATGCCGGGCAGAAACCGCTGTCCGATGTAAAACTGTGCATCGCGAAGCGAGGTGCTGTGAACGGAGTGGACAGTAACGACAGACGTAAAGGAGAGACAGAAGATGAATACAATTGCAAGAGAGGAAGCATTTAACTTACTGAAAAAATACAACAAGGATCCCTTCCACATTCAGCACGCATTAACTGTGGAAGCTGTTATGAAATGGTATGCCAATGAACTGGGATACGGAGAAGATGCAGAATACTGGGGAATCGTAGGCCTTCTCCATGACATTGACTTCGAACTTTACCCGGAAGAACACTGCCTGAAAGCGCCGGAATTGCTCCGCGAAGCCGGAGTTGGCGAGGATGTGATCCACGCAGTTGTATCCCACGGATACGGAATTACCGTTGGCTGCGGAACCACTCTGGATGTAGCACCGGAGCATGAGATGGAGAAAGTGCTTTTTGCAGCAGATGAGCTGACAGGCCTTATCTGGGCAGCTGCGCTGATGCGTCCATCCAAGAGCACCAAGGACATGGAACTGAAATCCCTCAAGAAAAAATACAAGAGCAAAGGCTTCGCAGCCGGATGTTCCCGTGAGGTAATCGAAAGAGGGGCACAGCAGCTTGGCTGGGAACTGGAGAAGCTTCTGACCATGACCTTGCAGGCAATGGCTGCAAGCGAGGATTCTATTAATGAACAGCTGCACTCGTTATAATAAAGAAGCATATGCATATAAAGAAAATACATTAACACTTTAATCTAATCTATTTATCCACTCCAATGCAAATGTTATACTATAACAATCCTCTAAAATAATGCATCTTAATCCAGCCCATCAGAGCATGAAATCCTGCGTCAGATATCTTTGCCGTGCGTCAGCACGCCTGCAGATATCTTCCTTGTCTTTCGCGCTCTGCTGAACTGTCTTAAATGCATTATTTACGAGGATTGCTATAATTCGAAAAGAGACAACATCATTTGGAGGTATGAAATGAAAAAATTTATCATAACAATTACAAGACAGTTTGGTAGTCTGGGACGTCCAATTGCAAAGGAACTGGCAGAAATGCTTCATGTTGAGTACTATGACAGAGATATTGTAGATGAAGCATCGAAAAAGCTGGGGATGCCTGTTTCGACGATTAGCAACGAAGAGGAACAAGCAAATATAAAATTTTTCAGTATGAGATACCCATTGGGAATGGGAACAACAGAAAAGCAGAATGAAATATACCGGACAGAAGCGGAAATCATTAAGAATATTGCAGCAAAAGATTCCTGTATTATTGTTGGAAGATGTTCAGATTATATTCTGAGAGACAGAGAAGATGTGGTAAATGTATATATATATGCACCATATGAAGCAAGAATGAAAAACTGTGTGGAAATTTTAAACATGCCTGAAGAGGAGGCTGCAAAATCCATACAGCAGGTAGATAAAGCCAGGGATCATTATCATAGAACCTATGCAAAGTATTTACCGTCAGACCCTAACTATAAAAACATCATGATTGACAGCAGTCTTCTGGGCGTCGATGGAACCGCAAAGGTTCTGGCTGATATAATCAAAATGAAGTTTGGCGAGTAATACTATGATATCAGGGTCAAAAGGTCAAAAAGCCGTTCATGCTTGCAGCGGAGCAATTCGTGGATATCAAGTTAGGGTCAAAAGACCTTTTGACCCTGATATCATCATACTATATAACAAAATTATATATGACAATACCGAAAAAAGATAAGAAAAAGGCAAAAACTCATTGACCTGAATAAAACAGATGCTATAATGGTAGAAAATTTAGATACAAAGAGACGAGATGTTTTGAACGACCAAAAGCAAAGGCGCTGATCATTAAGATTGGTGCCTTTTTTGTATTTCAAAACAAATGTAAAAGCACGTAAGGAGGAAATGATTATGAAAAAAAGAGTAATGGCAATGCTGATGAGTGTGGTAACAGCCGGAATGATGGTTTGCGGATCTGTAGGTGTATATGCAGAAAACACAGAAACAGAAGAGACAACGGACAGTGAATCCTCCGCTGAAGTGAGTGCAGCACTTCAGAAATACATTGATCAGGGTTATATTACAATCGGAACCTCAAACGATGCACCTATTTCATATCTGGATACAGAAACTGGTGCATGGACTGGTTTTGATGCGGATATTTTTACAGAGGCATGTAAAAGGCTTGGTATTAACGAAGTAAAAGTTGAAACGATGGATTTCTCAGAACTGATTGTAGCACTGAATTCTAATAAAATTGATATGATCGTTGACTGTATGATGATCAAACCAGAACGTGCAGAACAGTGCTATTTCAGCGATTATCTGTATCAGAACTCAGAAGTTCTTGTAGTTCCGGAGGATTCTGCTATTGAATCCAAAGATGATCTGACAGGAGATGAAGTTATTGGATGTACAACTGGAACAACATTCCTTGCAACTGCCCAGGAATGGGAAGCAGAAGGAATCATTAAAGAAGCCCGTCCAATGGGAGACCAGACAGAACTCTTGTTAAATGTACAGACCGGTAAAATTGATGGATGCCTTACAGATGCATACGTTATTGAGTATATGCTTTCTATTAATAACGAGGAAGTTGCCGGTTTAAAAGAGTGTTCTGAATATGTACCGGAAGGAGCTGCCGGAAATGCATATGCCTGCCGCTTTGATGATATGGAAATGATGCCGGAATTCAACAAGGTATTTGCCGATATGAGAGCAGAAGGGGTTATTGATGAGATCCTGGAATCTTATGATTTGTCAACTGAATTACATTCACTTACTCAGGAAGAAGCAGAACATGATCTGAACACAAAATAATTCTTTTATTTTGTATGAATGTGTGAATGGGAGAGCTGGGTAAGCTCTCCCCAAAAATTTATTTATCAAGAATAGCTGGAAACTGACAGGAACAGGAGATAAAAATATGTTGCTTGAAGTAAAAAAATTGTCAAAAAACTTTGGAGACTTACAAGTCCTGAAAGAAATCAACATGGGAGTTGAAGAGAAAGAAGTGGTATGCATCATTGGTTCCTCTGGATCCGGTAAAAGCACTCTTCTGAGATGTTTAAACTTTTTAGGGCAGCCGAGTTCCGGAGAAATTTTATATAATGGGAAAAATATGTGTGCACCAGGGACAGATTACAGAAAATACCGTGAAGAAGTCGGTATGGTGTTTCAGAGATTTAATCTGTTCGCAAATAAAACTGTTCTTCAAAATATTACGTTTGCCCCTCATCTGATAAAGAAGGTGCCAAAAAATGAAGCGAAAGAGACTGCAATGGAACTCCTGAAAAAAGTAGGACTTGCAGAAAAAGCAGATCAGTATCCACACAATTTATCCGGCGGACAGCAACAGCGTGTGGCAATTGCCAGAGCACTGGCGATGAAACCCAAAATACTGTTATTTGATGAACCAACATCTGCACTGGATCCGGAATTGGTTGGAGAAGTACTGGATGTTATGAAGCAGCTGAAAAAAGAGGGAATGACAATGATCATTGTAACCCACGAAATGCAGTTTGCAAGAGATGTTTCTGACCGTGTGGTCTTTATGGACGACGGATATATTGCAGAAGAAAATACACCGGAAGAATTGTTTGGAAACCCGAAGAATGAAAGAACAAAAGCTTTTCTGTCAAGATATTTGAACAGTACACAAGCGTCATAATAAATTTGGAGGGAGCAGGATAAAGATATGAATTTACTGAAAAGCTTAGATTTTGGATATACGATTCAAATACTGGGACCATCACTGGTGAAAGGACTTGGAGTTGTAGCACAGGCTGTAATTGGCGGATACGCATTAGGATTTGTGCTGGCACTTCTTTTTGCATTCGTAAGGCTCAATAAAAAACATAAAATTCTCGATAAAATAGTACTTTTATTGGTAGAACTGATAAGAGGAACACCTTTATTAGTACAGTTGGTGTATATGTACTACGTTGTGCCCCTGCTGCTTCAGCTTCTTTTATCGTTGATTCATATTGATAAACAGATAGATATGTCTGCCCTAACAGCAGGAATTATAGGTCTGGGTATTCATTATGGATGCTATATGTCGGAGGTTATACGTTCGGCTATTGAAGCAATTGATGTTGGACAGACAGAAGCTTCTTTGGCACTTGGGCTTAGTGAGAGACAGGCACTTCTGAGAATCGTTGTTCCGCAGGCTCTGAAAAACAGTATTCCGGTATTCGGAAATTATCTTGTCATGATTGTAAAGGACACTTCCTTATTGTCATATGTAGCGCTGCAGGAGCTTCTGATGAGAACGAAAACGTTTGCTTCACAGACCTTCCACACAATAGAAGGATATACTCTTGTCGCTGTAGTTTACCTGCTGATCAGTGTTCCGCTGTCTCTTATTATTAAATATATGGAACGAAAGTTAAAGCAGAACTGATTCAATATAGGCAGTTGCAAATTTAATCAAAACGGCAGAGGACTTTGAAACATGGCTGCTGGCAGATGAGAGATAAATGGAACGGGAAATAGTCGCTTCCTCAATGGTTTTATAAACAATCGATGCATCTGTCGGCCGGTATGTAAGGGAAGGAAAAAGTCCAATGCCGGAGCCGAGTGAGACAAATGAAGCAAGAGAATATTGATTATCACATTCAAAGGCAATCTGAGGAGAGAGATCATACTTATAAAAAAATTCGTATGTAAGTGCACCTAGAGAGTTATCCTTTGGCAATGTGATAAATTTTTCATTTTTCAAGTCTTTTAAACTAAGACTTGCTCTTGCGGCAAGAGGATGATTGCGGGAAAGGCCAATCAGGCAAGGTTCATCGAATAGCTTCCAGGATTCATGGCTCTGGGCAAAAGAGTCAGAGGCATGGATTACGACATCCGGTTCGCCTAAGATCCTGTTTTCATTTTCAAATCGTGTCAGGTTTATCTGGATGTTCGGGTGAAGGTTCCGGAAATCCGCAAGCATAGAAGGAAAAATAGAGTTACAGTAAAGCATGCTTAATGAAAGCTTCTGGGACATGTCAGATAGAGAATGAATATCTGAGTACGCCTGATTCAGCAGTGGGAGAATCTGGTTCGTATATTCCAGAAGTGTACGGCCAGCAGCATTCAACTTAAGGTTTTTCCCATTTCTGATAAAAAGTGAAGAACCAAAATCCTCTTCGAGCTTCTTCAGTATGCGGCTTAATGCCGGCTGGGAGATACATAAAAGGCGAGATGCTTTGGACATGTTTTCCGTTTCCGCTATTTTCTTGAAATATACCAGATACTCAGTTTCCATAATGTCTCCTCTATGCTACTGTTCGCAAATCGCATCTGCAGATGATCTATGATGCTAAAGTGGGCAGTAACTCTTTTTCCAAATGAACATGTTGTTGCTTTTATTATAAATGAAATAAAAAAGAATGCAAGTTAAAGGAGAAAATATCATGAAAGTAGAAAATGAATACCCATCTTATTCCGGAATATGTACCTTTATGAGAGCTGACTACAAAGAAAGAAAAGATTTAAATGAAGGCGATTATGCGATTATCGGAGTCCCTTATGATACCACATTGGGAAGCAGGCCGGGATGCAGGTACGCACCAAGAAGTATAAGGGAGCAGTCTATTCATTTTATTTACCATTTATCGGCAATCGATAAGGAAGTAATTGATGTTACCACTAAGAAAAGAATGAAATATCCGCCAAAGGACATTTTATTTGATACAGGTGATGCCAGGGTATACACAAGTGACGTAGAAAAAACAATCCAGTCGGTAGCTGGGGAAATTGAGACTATCATTGATAAGGGCGCTACTCCGGTCATTATCGGCGGCGATCATTTTATTACCTATCCGTGTATAAAAGGATTGGAGGCTGGATTAAAAAAGCGGAAAAAAGATGTAAAAATAGGCTATATACATATTGATTCCCATCTGGATTTTTACGACGAGTCTGAGACCTGGGGAAAATATTGGCATGGTTCTTTTGCGAGAAGAGTAAGTGAGCTGGAAAGCATCAGCATCCGTAACATGGTGTGGGTAGGGATTAATGGAACTACAGGGGTCGAATGCTATGAACATCTGATAAAAAATGGGGGAACTATTTTCACCGCAGATGATATCAATCAGCAGGGAATGAAAAAGGTTATGGAAAAAGCATTTGAACTTGCTGGCGATGGCTGTGATTATGTATATGTAACGCTGGATATTGATGCTGTAGATAATGCGTTTGCTCCCGGAACCGGTGCGTATGTGTGCGGTGGAATTACCTCCGTGCAGTTTATGGATGCGTTGGATGTGATTGCATCACACGAAAATGTAGTAGGAATTGATCTGGTTGAGGTTGCCCCAAACCTGGATCCGACAGAGGGAACCATGAGGCTTGCGGCAGGGGCCCTGACCGCATTTCTGAAACCGAGGCTTTTTGAGATAACAGAACGATAAAAGGATTGAATACCAATTACAAAAAAGAGAGGAAAAGAGAAATGAATGCAGCGGAAGTTCTTGTAAAGTGCCTGGAAAATGAAGGGGTTCAATATATTTTCGGAATCCCGGGAGAGGAAAACCTGGAAGTAATGAAGGCGTTGAAGAACTCTTCTATCAAATTTATTACAGTCCGCCATGAGCAGGGGGCAGCCTTTATGGCTGATGTATATGGAAGGCTTACAGGAAAGGCAGGAATCTGTCTTGCCACATTGGGACCTGGCGCGACCAATCTGATGACTGGTGTAGCAGATGCCAATTCGGATGGAGCACCTTTGATAGCCATTACAGGTCAGGTAGGAACAGAACGAATGCATCTGACCTCCCATCAATATCTCGATCTGGTAGAAATGTTTGAGCCGGTGACCAAAAGAAGCAAACAGATCTTACGGCCAGATACGGTAAATGAGATTGTAAGGATTGCCTTTAAATATGCGGAAAGCGAGAAACCGGGAGCTGCACATATTGACCTTCCCTGTAATGTTGCCGGGATGGAGGTGCCGGAGGGGGAGGCTTCCCTTCCGATCAGACATCCCCAGAAACATATTGAGCTGGCAGACTTGGAAAATATAGAAGATGCGGCAGCCATGATCTTCCAGTCAAAGAATCCTGTGATCCTGGCCGGACACGGAGCAGTGCGCGGACATGCAGCCAGGGCTATAGGCAAATTTTCCCAGACCATGAAAATCCCGGTAATCAATACGATGATGGCAAAAGGAATCGTACCTTACGATAATCCTTATTCTATGTGGACGGTAGGCTTGCCGCAGGAAGACTACCAGAACGTAGTATTGAAAGAGGCAGATCTTGTGATCGCAGTAGGATACGACCTGGTGGAATTTGCACCGGGAAAATGGAATCCTGACGGAAACCATAAAATTGTCCATGTTGATACAAGAGGAAGCCATATCAACAAGCTGTATCAGCCAAACGTAGAAGTTGTTGGTGACATTTCAGATTCCCTGGAGAGAATCCTGAAAAGATGCGGTCAGACAAAAGAATCAGAGCGCTTCAAAAAGATTAAGCAGATGATGGAAGCAGAATATCAGAGCTATAAAGATGACAGCAGTTTTCCAATGAAACCACAAAAAATCCTATATGACATCCGCCAGATAATGGACAGGGATGATGTGCTGATCTCAGACGTAGGGGCGCATAAAATGTGGATCGCCAGACATTACAGATGTTATGAGCCGAACACCTGTATTATTTCAAATGGTTTTGCCTCTATGGGAATCGCAATACCGGGAGCGATTGCGGCAAAGCTGGTTTATCCGGAGCGAAAGGTTCTTGCAGTGACCGGCGATGGCGGCTTTATGATGAATTGCCAGGAATATGAGACCGCAGTGAGAATGGGCATTCCATTTGTTACTGTCATTTTCCATGACGACAGCTATGGATTGATCAAGTGGAAAGAGCAGGACCGGTATGGAGAAGATTTCTTTGTTAATTTCTCCAACCCGGATTTTGTGAAGTTTGCAGAAAGTATGCACGCAGTAGGATATCGGATTGAAAAAGCAGAGGAATTTCCGGCTGTTCTGGAAGAGGCTTTCCGGCAGAATGTACCAGCGATCATTGATTGCCCGGTAGATTATTCTGAAAACACAAAGCTCACAGAGTATCTGAAAACGCTGTGTGAAAATTTGGGACAGAATTAAAAACAAAAAATAGGTTGACACATTCCTATTGTTATGCTATTATCTGCTAAAGCGTTAAACCTACAAAATAAATAGGAATATGGGAGAAAAAGAAAAACCGAAGCAATTTGTGAATTATGTATAAAATAAAAAATAGACATTTGGAAGTTTTGCTGTTGGCATGGGGAACGATCCTGCTCTGGGCGTTTACTTATATTTTTACAAAGATCGGGCTGCTTTATTATAGTGCATTTGCACTTAGTGCGCTGCGCTATCTGTCGGCTGGAGCGGTTACCCTGTTGACGGTTCTGATCCGGAGGGAGAAACTTCCGGCAGTAAGGGATATCCCTCTTTTTTTGCTGACAGGCGCAGCTGGTTTTGTACTATATGTAGTGGCTTTGAACAATGGGATGAAGACCGTGTCTGTTTCGGCCTCCAGTGTGATCGTCAGTACATCGCCGATCATGGTCGCGTTATTTAGCAGCATTCTTTTTCATGAACATCTTGAAAAAATCCAGATTGCAGCCATTGCGGTGGAATTTACAGGTGTATTGATCGTTTGCCTGTGGAATGGGAATGTTTATGCGGGAAGCGGAATTTTGCTTATTGTAGCAGCAATGCTCTGCTTCACCGGATATAACCTGTTGACCAGGCTGTTGGTAAAAAGGTACAGCCCTTACCAGATCACGGAATATAGTATGCTC
>CAVJRB010000472.1:0-2061 GCA_963651655.1 bacterium
GTTTGTACCCACAAGCATTCCATCCCTTGATGTTTCTATGGAAGAGCTTTCCCAGATGTCTTATCAGGAGACAGCATATCAGGTAATGAGCCGTCTTCTTACAGATTTTACAGAGGAAGAATTAAGAACCTGTATTAACAGTGCATATGATAAGAAATTTGATACAGATGTGATCGCACCTCTTAAGGAAGCGGACGGTGCGTATTTCCTGGAGCTGTTCCACGGACCGACCATCGCGTTCAAGGATATGGCATTGTCCATTCTGCCATACCTGATGACCACCGCTGCGAAGAAGAACAACGTAAAAAATGAGATCGTCATTCTCACAGCGACTTCAGGAGATACAGGCAAGGCTGCACTGGCTGGCTTTGCGGATGTTCCGGGCACAAGAATTATTGTATTTTACCCGAAGCACGGCGTAAGCCCCATCCAGGAGAAGCAGATGGTGACCCAGAAGGGAGACAATACCTTTGTTGTGGGGATCCATGGAAACTTTGACGACGCGCAGACCGCTGTGAAGAAGATGTTCAATGACAGGGAGATGGCAGCAGAGCTTGCCGATGCAGGCTTCCAGTTTTCTTCCGCCAACTCCATCAATATCGGACGCCTTGTTCCGCAGATCGTATATTATGTATATGCCTATGCCACACTGGTTCGCCAGGGCAAAATCCAGGCTGGCCAGGAGATCAACGTGGTAGTTCCTACAGGAAACTTCGGAAACATTCTGGCAGCATTTTATGCGAAACAGATGGGACTTCCGGTGAAGAAGCTGATCTGCGCATCCAATGAAAACAAGGTATTATTTGATTTCTTCTCCACTGGTACTTATAACCGTAAGAGAGATTTCATCCTTACCAGCTCTCCGTCTATGGACATTCTGATCTCCAGCAACCTGGAGCGTCTGATCTACCGTATTACAGGCGAGAATCCGGATACCTGCGCGCAGCTGATGGAAGCACTGTCAAAAGGCGGCGAGTACACCATCACATCTGAGATGAAAGCACAGCTTGCAGACTTCTACGGCAACTTCTGTACAGAAGAGGAGACCAGGGATGCCATCCGTGAGGTTTATAAAGCCAGTGATTATGTAATTGATACGCATACTGCAGTTGCGGCAGGCGTATATAAAAAATATGTGGCAGAGACGAAGGATGACGCTCCGGCAGTGATCGCTTCCACAGCAAGTCCGTACAAATTTACAAGAAGCGTTATGGATGCCATTTCAGAGGGACATGAGAATCTGGATGACTTCGGACTTGCAGACGCCCTGGAGAAGCTTTCCGGCGTAGCAGTGCCGAAAGCTGTCAACGACATCCGCACCGCTCCGGTTCTTCATGACCGCGTAGTAGATGCAGAGGATATGCCGAAGACCGTGAAGGATATTCTTGGAATCAAATAAAGGAAATGTCTGCTGGCGCATTCATGGCTGCCGGGCGGAACTTTCATAAAAAATCTGCATTTTATGTTGAAAAACGGCATATACTAGAGTATAATAATTTTTAGAAAAAAAGAATCCTGGGATGTGCGAGGCCCCTTTTATTTTTGAACCTACATTGACATCAAGGGAATCCAAGATCGCAGTGCGGATGTCAGACCTCTCGTTGTGGTAGGCAGAAGTCCTGTTGAGGATACCCACCTAGCGGCAAGCTAGGCGTCAAAAGAAAGGGAACGGCATTCTGGGATTTTTTAGAATCAGGAGGCAGGTAACATGGGTGTTACAGCAAAGAAATTTGGGGAATTGACCTCTGGCGAGGAGATTACTCTTTATCATCTTGAGAATCAGTCAGGGGCTTATGCAGAGGTTATGGATTACGGAGCAATCCTTGTAAAGCTGGTCGTTCCGGATAAGGACGGCAAGCTTACAGATGTGGTGCTTGGCTATGATGATGTTCAGCAGTATGAGGTGAATGGATGCTTTTTCGGAGCTATTATCGGAAGAAGCGGCAACCGTATCGGAGGAGCGAAATTTTCTCTTTATGGACAGGAATATCAGTTAGGCAAGAATGAGAATGACAATAATCTTCACAGCGGTCCCAATGGCTTCGAGAAGAAGATCTGGAC
>CAVJRB010000473.1:0-2396 GCA_963651655.1 bacterium
TAGATACAAAAATGCGGGCAAAAGTATTACGACTTTTGGCACTTCTGGAAGAAAATGGAAATAATCTGAGAGAACCTTATAGCAAACCGCTAGGAAACGATATCTTTGAATTAAGAGCAAAAGTTGGTTCTGATATTACCAGAATGTTATATTTTTTCTATTATCATGGTAGAATAATAGTGACAAATGGTTTTGTTAAAAAAACACAGAAGACTCCTACACAAGATAAAAAACTTGCGGAAAAATATAGAAGTATTTTCCTGGCAAGAGAAGCAGAAAAGGGTGGTAAGTATGAGTGAATTAAAAGAATATATTAATGAGCAGCTAAAAAATCCAGACTTCAAAAAAGAATGGGATGACCTTGATCCAGAAATGGAAGTTATACGTGCTATGATTAAAGCAAGAAATTCAAAAAATCTTACGCAGAAAGAACTAGCAGAAAAAACTGGAATTAATCAGGCAAACATCAGCAAACTTGAAAATGGAAATATGAATCCATCTCTAAAATTGCTTAAAAGACTAGCTGACGGAATGGGAATGAATCTACGAATCGAATTTATCCCCAAAAACAGTAAAGCCATTTAATAAAACTTTCAAACATAGGCATCAGAAAAACAATGGCAATGCTTTATACCCTGGCAGATAAATTTCTGGAAGGAAAAGATTTGGAAGATGTAAAGGAGGCGGTAGCAATGACGAGAATCGGACAGATGATCTTTGATGACGGTGTTGTTCGTGGGCGAGAAGAGGGAAGAGAAGAAGGCAGAAAATCACTCCGATTTTATCGCTGAAATCCCTTGCCATTTATAAAATTTCGCGTTAAAATATGTTCCAGTGATCAGGTTGCAGAATCCTGCAATCGGACGGAGGACCTGATGGTCCTCCATTTTTTATATAGGAGGATTTGATTATGTTGTTATTACAACTTATCCTGTACTGTCTTCTGTTCCTTTTGCTGGTAAAATGTGCGGCTAAGGACAGCGGACTCAACTGCATTTATTTTTATCCAAAGGAATACATAGACGAGGCCGAGAAACGCGGCATCATCCGTGACAAAGATGCCGTCATGCAAAAAGGAAAACGCTTCATGATCCCATTTTGCATCATTATATTTGCCGCTCTGGTGTTGATCATTTCCCTCTGGAACAGTGTCACAGATTTCAAGACCGCGTATCTTCAGGCATACCTTTTCCTGGTTGTTATGAACTGGTTCGACGGCATTGTGCTGGACAGACTGTGGGTAGCACACGGCAGACTCTGGATCATCAAAGGAATGGAAGGCGTGCCTTATGTAAAGCCATGGAAAACCGTTTTAACCAAACGCGGCCTGGCCACCATCCTGTATCTGATCATCGCCTTGGCCGTCGCTGGAATTGTAGTATTGATCGGTAAAATTTAAGCGCTTTACCACTTTTCCTCTAAAAACCGCAGAGTATCCTTCCATGCGTCAGCTCTGCTTTGGTCACATGCTGCTGGCTGCTTTCGTTCCACACGGAACATCTTTGCAGTCAGCGGCTTTATTGGAAGCAGGTAATGACTGACCGTTTCATAATTATGATGCTCAAATGGATAGGCAAACTGATTTTTCTTTAGCCGCTGATAGACAGTCCGGCAGATCAGCTCTGAGGGCAGCAGGCAGTCCATTCCAGCGCTGAGAAGCAGAACAGCCCCTTTGATGTCTTCTGCATGAATAATATAATCAGCATCCTCCGGCATTTGCGGAATTACATTTTCATAAAAGCCCCGAAGGTACATCCATTCATGATGCTTCTTTGCATCTGCTTTAATCTGTTTCCGAAATTCATCTCCAGACTGCCCAATCGGATAGTAGGGGAGGTCTTTCCCTTGAAAAGTAAAACAGGAGCAGTCTTCAAATTCCATTTTCTTAAAAGATTTCATTCCCTGCTGCATGAAATTCATAGGATTGACCGCAACCACACAGGAAATCAGATCCCGGTACATGCTTCCTACAAGCAAAGCCAGCTGACCTCCCAGCGAAATCCCCCAGACTCCAACCTTTTCTGCAACATTTTCCCTGCACCAACGTACCGCATTTCCGATCAGCTCTACCGGAATTCCGGAAAGAGTGGCAGGTGCTCCTTCTACATCGCGGTAAGCAGCCGCAAGCACATTCATTCCCGCTTCATAAAACTTTTCAGCAGCCATCTCTGTAAGGGTAAAACTGCCGGCAGAACCGCCAAATATCACCATAACCTTTCCTGGAAAACGATCTGTTTCCGGTTTGTAATAGCTTCCATGAAAACCATCCTGGCTGATGGTAAACCGCTTTGTTGGCTCGTAATTCGTCAATTTTTTAAACAACATCATGAACAACTCCCTTCCGCGCACAAATTAGTTCAAACTTGCAAAGGTTTGATATATATAACCATTATAAT
>CAVJRB010000474.1:0-3819 GCA_963651655.1 bacterium
ACATTAAATGGTTACCCAGGGAAATATCATACATTTTTATGGCAAATATAAAGAAAATTTGGAAACAGAAGCGCAGATCCTGGAGGGAATTCTGGATGCCGGTGACCAGGAGGCCTGGATGGAGAAGTTGCGCCAGAAATCCAAGGTGATGCGGCGGCTTTACATTGAGAATGAAACACTTCTCAATCTGTATATCCGCCCGTTTTTAAATGGGGAGATAAAGCTGGACGATACCCTGGCAGGGGAATTTCTAAGCCAGATCCGGGAAGCGGACAGGGAGGGCTACGAGGATGACCTTGCCCTTGTGGAAGTGGCGGAGATGCTGGATGGCTATTTTGGCCAAAACGGAGACCTGGACTCCTATATCTGGACCTTAAACCTTCTTGGCGGCTTCTATAACCGTCCCTTCAGCGAGGCGGATGGACGAAAGGGTGCGGTGTATTTCAGGCGTCTTCGGGAGCTTTCCAGCCGCTATTTTGAGATTGAAGATTTTGATGTAAGAAAAAGAATCATCTTCTCTTATTACAATTACCCCATTGTTATGATGAACTTTAACATTGGAACTGCGGAGGGAATCATAGAACTGATCGATGAGGCCATTGCTTTTTACAATGATGAGAAGGTTCGGGCATTAGATGGGGAGCAGTTTGATTTTGATGGACTGATCGAGGAGCTGAATTACGATCTTCTGGGAAATTCCGTGCTGCGCTATTCCAGGGAAAACATTAATCTGGTGCTTCTGGAACGGGCGGCGAAGGTGCTGGGAGAATATTACGACAGGCAGCTTGAGGAGAATCCCAACCCCTATGAGATGCCGGATGAGATTTACTGCAATTACAAGCGCTGCCTGTTTTTCCAGGGAAAGATTAGCTGCACGGAGTTTATCACAGATTATGTGGGCTTTTGCAAATACTGCATGGAGCATGATTCTCTGGACAGCCAGGAGGGCGTTAGCTTCTCAGACAGCCGCTATTTCCAGGTGGTGGTCAATCATCTTTATAATATTATGGAAATGCTGGATCTTTACGGCGACGAATATCATGGGCCACAGGGAGTTAAGGAATTCTGTGTAGAGGAATATGTGCGCGTGATCCGCAGCCTTCCAAGGACGGAGAATGACCAGTTTATTAATGATGTGGTCTGGCGGTCACTGGGAGAATTCCTGAAGTATCTTTCCAGGGATGAAGTAAACTCCATGCTTCTGATGAAGGTGATGGTAAGCCGTGATGAGCTTACGGTAATCCATTCTGCCATGGTGGAGCAGATTGCAAGGAAGATCCTGAATGTGGTATTTCGGAAGCAGCCGGAGCTTCTGGTGGGAAGCTGTGGCTGTAAGGATGTGGTGGAGGTGCTGGAAAATCAGGAGAAAATCCTGGATTTCGTGTCCCAGGCGGCTCAGATTTTTGACGTGGGCAAAATCCAGCAGGCTTCTATTATCAACAAACAGACCCGCCAGCTCACCCACAGGGAGATGGAGCGCCTGTCCTGTCATCCTGAAAATGGGGTGAAGCTTCTTGCGGACATTCCGACTTTGCAGAAATACAACGATATAGTGCTGGGACATCACAAGTCCTGGGACGGCAAAATGGGCTATCCGGCTGATTTTGACAACCAGGCTTCCAAGGACCGTTTTCTGATCGAAATTCTTCATATCAGCGACTGTATCGATGCGGCCACGGATTTTGTAGGAAGAAGCTATAAGAGCAACAAAAAGATTCCCCAGGTGGTGGAGGAGCTGATTCAGGGAAAAGGCTCCTGGTACTGTCCCCAGCTGGTGGAACTGATCGAGAATGACCGGGAGCTGCAGGAGGATCTTTCCTATCTGGTTGGCACGGGAAGGCTTCGCACCTGCTATTCGGTTTATGGAAGAGCGGTGGATGACAATGAGGCAGAGGGAACCCGGCTTTCCCTTGATATTGAGAACTGGGAGGCTATGGAAGAGCAGGCGGACGAAGGAGATAACATTCTTGATTTCCTTCACAAAAGCGGAAGCGAGAATCAGCAGCTGATCCGTGCCCTTGCCAGAAATTCCCTGATTATTTTGTATGTGGACATGATGTCCGGGGAGTATAAGGTTTCCTACCGGGGAAGCCAGAGGCTTCTGGATGAAAAGATTCCGGACGGGCATTATGTGGATTTCCTGAATGAGTACCTGGCGCCTAATTTTGACCCGGCAGACTGGGAAAAGTTCCGGCTGAAGATCAAGCTGTCCGAGCTTTCCCACACTTTCCTGGAGCAGGAGGGCAGCTATGAGTGCGAGGCCAGGGTAAAGGTAAGAGGAGTGCATCGGTGGGTGCGCTTCCAGTTTATCCGTCTGGACGAGGGAAATGCCATGCCCCGGATGATGACTATGATCGCAACGGATGTCCAGGAAAGCCACAACCGGGATGAGCAGCTGATGAACAGCCTGAAGGATGCCTACAAGTCTGCAGAAGAGGCCAATAAGGCCAAAAGCGTGTTCCTTAGCAGCATGTCCCATGATATCCGCACGCCTATGAACGGAATCCTGGGCATGACCCAGATCGCAATGCATCATCTGGACGATCCGGGGCGGATTCTGGACTGTCTGCAAAAGATTGATGATTGTTCCAGGCATCTTCTGGGACTGATCAATGAGGTGCTGGATATGTCCAAGATCGAGAGCGGCAGTACGGCACTTCGGGAGGAGCCGCTGTACCTGACTAAGACCATGGAGATTGTGGATGGCGTCTGTCGGCCAGCTTCTATGGAGAAGCATCAGGCTTTTGAGATGGATACAGAGGGTATCCGGGATGACTATGTGATGGCAGATCCGGTGCGGCTTCGCCAGATTATGATTAACCTGATTTCCAATGCAGTGAAATATACGCCTGAAAACGGGTGTGTGCGGGTGAAGGTGATCCAGGGAAACAGCCCCATGGAGGGCAAAGCCGGGTATACCTTTGTGGTGAAGGATAACGGCATCGGCATGTCCGAGAAGTTCCAGGAGAAGCTGTTTGAGCCCTTTTCCAGGGAGGATAACAGCATGACCAATGTGACCCAGGGAACGGGGCTTGGACTTTCCATTGCCAAGTCCATTATCACCCAGATGGGCGGAAATATTGAGGTGTCAAGCCATCAGGGGGAGGGCACTACCTTTATTGTGCGGCTGGATCTGGTGCTGGCAGCGGATGAGGCGGAGCAGTCGGATGAGGCGAATGCGAAGGAGAGCAGGAGCATCCGGGACAGAAGCTTCCTGAAAGGGCGCAGGATCATGCTGGTGGAGGACAATGAACTGAACCGGGAGATTGCCTATGAGCTTCTGACGGAGGCTGGCCTGATCGTGGATGCGGTCCAGAATGGAAAAGAGGCGCTGGAGCTTCTGGCAAAGCAGCCGGAGAATTTCTATGAGCTGATCTTTATGGATATCCAGATGCCTGTGATGAATGGGTATGAGGCTACCCGGAAGATCCGGGAAGGGAAGAGTGCTTACTGGAGGAAGCTTCCGGTGATCGCCATGACGGCAAATGTATTTCAGGAGGATGAGAGCCGGGCGGCAGAATGCGGAATGAGCGGATATATTACCAAGCCCATTGATATGGATGTGATCTATTCTGTGCTTGAAAAATGGCTTCCGAGGATTTATAATAGCTGATGCGCGCGAAAACACGCTTAAGAGGAAATCGCCGGCGGCAGAGCAGAAGATAACATCTGTCTTTGATTCCGGCAGAATAACAGGGAGCGATAGAGTTGAGTAAGAATAAGTATGAAATTGATATGTGCAACGGAACCATTATGGATAAGCTGATTTCATTTGCTATTCCTTTGATGGTTTCCGGTATTCTGCAGCTGATGTTCAAT
>CAVJRB010000475.1:0-1820 GCA_963651655.1 bacterium
GGTTGGGAAGATCTGCCTCCGGGATCGGTGTTCCAGTATTAAATACAGTTACCTTCACCTGGGTTTCCAGCTTCAGAATCTTGATTTCTACAATCTTCTCTCCGTCCAGATGGTTCAGGGCATTGCTTACATAGTTGGTCACAACCTCTTCGGTTTTGAACTCGTCTGCCCACACATAGATGGGCTCTTTTTCATTGAAAATTACACGAGCTTCTTTCTGGCGGATCATAATGTCCATGGTAGACAATACGCCGTTTACCAGCGCCGTAAGGTCAAAGCGCTCCATCACAGCTGCATCCTTACCGGACTCCAGCTGATTCAAGGTCAGAAGATTCTTCACAAGCTTGTTCATCTTGGAGGCCTCATCAATGATCACATCGCAGTAGAAATCCATGCTCTCCGGGTCATCATTGATATTCTCCTTCAGACCCTCGGCATAGCCCTGTACCAACGCAATCGGAGTCTTCAACTCATGGGATACGTTATCCAGAAACTCCTTACGCATCTCATCGATTTTTACCTTATCCGCAATATCCTTCTCCAGCTGGCTGGACATTTTGTTGAAATTATCCCCCAGCACATCAATCTCATTTCCCGCCTTGCTCTTATATCTTGCCTCGAAATCAAGATCTGTCATCTTACGGGAAAGCTCGGTAAGCTCAGAAATCGGCTTGGTCAGCCGTCTGGTCACAGCCATGACGCACATGGCACTTATAACAATAATGACAATTCCTACAAAGAAATAGAATTTATTGGAAATGTTCGCACTCTCCTGAATGCTTTCCAGGGGACTTCTGATCAGAAAATAATTGCCATTGTCAAACTTGCCCCAGCATTCCACATAGTCCATTCCCACAAAACGATCGTGCACCTGCTGGACCACACAGTCATCTGTCTCTTTCAAGGTTTTACCCTTGCCATTGTCCATATCCAGGTCACTGGCATAGCCGAAAAACAGCTTGCTTCGCAGCTGATCCTCATTTTCCGGCCAGCACAGATACTTGGTGTTATCCTCATTGATCAGGACCCAGGTCAGATTGTTTCTGGAGCTAGACTGGACAATTTCGGAGGGCAGTGACTCCTGCTCACTTTCCCCATCATCTTCTGTCAGGGAATCGGTGTCAATCTGGCTTAATACATCCTTGGCATCCAGTAAAGTTTCCGTCTTTTTGGATACATAATATTTTTCCAAAAATACGCCATTGATAATGGAAATCGTCAGAATGGAAAGAAGCATAAGCCCGATAAACGTAAATGTGATCTGGTGCTTTATGGATCGGATTTTCTTTGGTTTCTTCATTATTCTACCTCAAACTTGTAGCCCATTCCCCATACGGTTTTGATATATTCGCCTTTTTCGCCCATTTTGCTTCTCAGCTTCTTTACATGGGTGTCAATGGTTCTGGCATCTCCGAAATAATCGTAATTCCATACAGAGTTCAGAATTTTTTCCCTGGAAAGGGCAATTCCCTGATTCTCCAGGAAATAGGTGAGAAGCTCGAATTCCTTAAAGCTAAGATCCATAGGCTTCTCATCTACGGTTGCAAGGTGTGCTGCCTTGTCGATCACAATACCGCCGGCGGAAAGCACATCCTCAGCGCCTGTCTGTCCGGTACGGCGAAGGATTGCCTCCACTCTGGCTACCAGGATCTTGGGGCTGAACGGCTTGGATATGTACTCGTCCACGCCCAGGTCAAAGCCAAGAAGCTCATCTCTCTCATCACTTCTTGCAGTCAGCATGATAATCGGCACTTTGGAATTCTTGCGGACCTCACGGCATACTTCCCAGCCGTCCATCTTCGGCATCATGACATCCAGAA
>CAVJRB010000475.1:1830-2398 GCA_963651655.1 bacterium
GCCGTCTCCGGCTTCCAGAACCTGGAAATTTTTCTTAGTCAGAAAGTCTTTTACAAGCTTTCTCATACGGCTTTCATCGTCTACTACAAGGATTTTTAATGTGTCCATAAATCTCTTCCTCCTCTTTTTTCCTTATCTTAGCAGATGTTTATGATGATTTTGTGAACGAAAGGAGAGAATTTAGTGATTTAGTGATTCAGCCCTTTTTCATAAACATCATTGATGGTGGCCTGGGCGTGCTCCAGTTCCTTCTTCTGCATAATGGCATTCCGGTCGCTTAAAATGGCAAGCATCTCATCCGCCACATCTTCCATCCTGGGGCTTGTAACCCGGTAAAGATAGCCTAACATGCGGGTGGCTGTATAATCTGTGTTCATATATTTATAGGCAATTTCCCGGCAAAAAGCGTCCGGGTAGCCTTTTTCCTGCAAAGCCCTGTAAAGTTCCTTTGTTCGGTCTGATGGCATAAATGTTTTCCTCCAAGTTAATTTGATTCCACGGACTGCTTTTGCAATCCTTCCTATAATGTCAAGCCCTAAAACATTGATTTTTCAGGCTTTTCTCTAAA
>CAVJRB010000476.1:0-2159 GCA_963651655.1 bacterium
TGAATATCTATGTAGTACGTCAGGCTACACAGGGCCTTGCTAACTGGGTAAAGACACAAGGCGGCACGCAGACCGTAGCAATCAGCTATGACAGCCGTCTGAAGAGTGATGTATTTGCCAAGACAGCTGCAGGAGTGCTGGCTGCCAATGGAATCAAGGTCAGAATTTATGATGCATTAATGCCTGTTCCGGCACTTTCCTTTGCAACACGCTACTATGAGTGCAACGCAGGAATCATGGTTACAGCTTCTCATAACCCTGCTAAATATAACGGATATAAGGCTTACGGCCCGGATGGCTGCCAGATGACAGATGACGCAGCAGCTATCGTTTATGATGAGATCCAGAAGACAGATGTACTGACAGGCGCCAAATACATGTCCTTTGCAGAAGGCGTTGAGGAAGGCCTCATCCGCTTTGTTGGCGATGACTGCAAACGTGCCCTGTACGATGCAATCGAGTCCCGTCAGGTTCGTCCAGGTCTTTGCAAGACCGCTGGCCTGAAGCTGGTTTACAGCCCGCTGAACGGTTCCGGACTTGTACCGGTAACCCAGATCCTCAAGGATATCGGAATCACAGATGTGACAATCGTTCCAGATCAGGAATACCCGAACGGATACTTTACCACATGCAGCTACCCGAACCCGGAGATTTTCGCAGCTCTGGAGCAGGGCCTGAAGCTTGCAAAAGAGACAGGCGCAGACCTTATGCTTGCAACTGACCCGGATGCAGACCGTGTTGGTATCGCTATGAAATGCCCGGACGGCTCCTATGAGCTGGTAAGCGGAAATGAAGTTGGAGTTCTCCTTCTTGACTATATTGCAGCAGGACGCATTGAGAAAGGCACGATGCCGAAGAATCCGGTTGCAGTGAAATCTATCGTATCCACACCTCTGGCAGACGCAGTTGCGGAGCACTACGGCGTAGAGCTTAGAAGCGTACTTACCGGATTCAAGTGGATCGGTGACCAGATCGCACAGTTAGAAGCAGCAGGCGAAGTTGACCGTTTCATTTTCGGATTTGAGGAGAGCTACGGATACCTTGCAGGACCATATGTACGTGATAAAGATGCGATCATCGGATCCATGCTGATCTGCGAGATGGCTGCATATTACAGAAGCATTGGAAGCTCCCTGAAGCAGAGACTTGAGGAAATCTATGCGCAGTACGGCCGTTACCTGAACAAGGTAGACAGCTTCGAATTCCCAGGCCTTAGCGGAATGGATACCATGGCAGGAATCATGCAGAAATTCCGTGACAACCCGCCGGCAGATATTGCAGGCTACAAGGTTGTGAAGGTTACCGATTACAAGAAACCTGAGGAAACAGGACTTCCGGCAGCCAACGTTCTGATTTACAAGCTGGAGAACAACGAGACTGTTGTTGTTCGCCCATCCGGAACAGAGCCGAAGATCAAGATTTACTACACAACTCTGGGTAAAGATCTTGCAGAGGCAGAAGCTGAGAAAGAGAAACTGGCTAAGGCACTTGAGCCGATGATGGCTTAATGCTTTTCGTGCAGAGAAAATGTAATCTGAATATAGTTTAGTAAATAACTTTGGAATCCCTCTTGCGTATAGCAGCGCAAGGGGGATTCTTTGCGCTGTTAACTTTATTTATTATTTGGAGCGGAATGTGAAGAGATTTTAATCCGTAATTCGTTAATTACAGTAAAGGGATAAACATATAGTATAATTTCCGAAAAGAAAACGAGGTGACTGGCCAATGTTGACATTATTATTTATATTTTTGATGCTGGGTGTATTCGGTAAACTGGTCGGACTTGCATTCCGCGCCACCTGGGGAATCACGAAGATCTGTTTCCGCCTGATTTTTCTCCCTGTGGTTCTGATCGGACTTGCGCTGGCAGGCCTGATGTACATAGCCCTGCCGCTGCTTGTGATCATCGGAATTGCAGTGTTGGTGCTGGCTTAATGTGTGAGTAGTTATATGGTGTCAGGGACAGAGTCATTTTTGTCTCTGACATTTTTATATATTTATACAAATAAAATTACATGAAAATAAAATCGAAAATATGTGCGATTTGCCAGGTGACAAAATGCGACAGATATGTTAGTATAGATTCATCAACAAAAGATAAGAAACAGAAACACGAAAGAAAATTCGAACAAAACCTGCGAATTTTTAAACTGCAAAAG
>CAVJRB010000477.1:0-656 GCA_963651655.1 bacterium
AGAGGAGTAAGACCCATTGTGGTATCTACGCATTTGCCGTTCTGTACTGCACTGATGGAAGAACCGTTTCCAAGGTGGCAAACGATAACCTTAGAGTTATCTTTGTCAAGGCCAAGGAACTCAACAGCACGTTTGGATACGAAGCTGTGGGAGGTTCCGTGGAAGCCGTATCTTCTTACTTTGTAGTTCTTGTAGTACTCGATCGGAAGTCCGTACAGATATGCTTTTGCAGGCATTGTCTGATGGAAAGCGGTATCGAATACACCAACCTGCGGTACGTTCGGCATAAGCTCAGCACATACGCGGATACCGATCAGGTTTGCAGGGTTGTGAAGAGGAGCAAGATCGTTGCACTCTTCTACAGTCTTGATCATCTCATCTGTGATGATAGCGGAAGAAGCGAATTTCTCACCGCCGTGTACGATACGGTGACCGATTGCGTTAACCTCATCAAGGCTCTTGATTGCGCCTGTTTTCTCATTTGTAAGAGCTTCCAGAACCATCTGGATTGCTTCTTTATGAGTCGGCATGGAAGCCTCTGTGATTTCTTTGTCGTTTCCGGCCTTCTGGTATACCAGTCTTCCGTCGATACCGATTCTCTCGCAAAGTCCTTTTGCAAGAACTGCTTCTGTCTCAGAATCGATCAGCTGGTATTT
>CAVJRB010000477.1:666-3761 GCA_963651655.1 bacterium
TAAAGAAGAACTACCGCAGTTAATTACCAATACATTCATTTTTTTACTCTCCTGTTTACATGATTATGTAAGATAACGGGGAAAGCGAAATCCCTTCCCCGACACCTTATGTATGAATATTTAATTAGTCCTGAGCCTGGCACTGTACGGATGTGATTGCAACAACGCCAACGATATCGTCAGCGGAGCATCCACGGGACAGGTCGTTTACAGGTTTTGCGATACCCTGTGTGATAGGTCCGTAAGCTTCTGCCTTAGCAAGACGCTGAGCCAGTTTGTATCCGATGTTTCCTGCATCAAGGTCTGGGAAGATCAGGACGTTGGCCTTACCTGCAACCGGGCTTCCCGGAGCTTTGGATGCGCCTACGCTTGGAACGATAGCTGCGTCAAGCTGGAACTCTCCGTCAAGTGCAAGGTCTGGGTTCTGCTCTTTGGCGATCTTGGTAGCCTCAACAACTTTATCAACATCTGCGTGCTTAGCGCTTCCCTTAGTAGAATGGGAAAGCATAGCTACTACAGGCTCTTCCTGTACAAGAAGCTTGAAGGACTCTGCAGAAGAAGCTGCGATTGCTGCAAGTTCTTCCGGGTTCGGGTTCTGGTTCAGACCGGAATCACCAAATACGAATGCACCGTTAGCGCCGTACTCGCAGTCCGGAACGATGATCAGGAAGAATGCGGAAACAAGCTTAGTTCCCGGTTTGGTCTTCAGGATCTGAAGGCAAGGTCTTAAGGTATCAGCTGTGGAATGGCATGCTCCAGATACCATACCGTCTGCATCGCCCATCTTAACCATCATAACACCGTAGTACAGATACTGGTTCAGAAGGATCTCCTTAGCCTGCTCTGGTGTCATGCCTTTTTTCTGTCTTAATTCTACTAATTTGTCAATATATCCCTGAGTCTTCTCAGATGTTGCAGGATCTACGATCTGTGCACCGGAAATGTCGAAGCCGCCTTCAGCTGCGCTCTTCTTAACTGCTTCCTCATTACCTACAAGTACAAGCTTAGCAATTCCCTCTTTTAAAATTTTGTCTGCTGCTTCAAGAGTTCTCATGTCCTCTGTCTCTGGCAGTACGATTGTCTTAATGCTGGATTTTGCTCTTTCTTTGATTACATCAATAAATCCCATGATTAAATGGCTCCTTTCATTCGTTACAGTAGTCCTCCGGGTGATCCGCCCAAAACCTTTCGAGCAGGGATCAGCCCTCTGGTAACTTACTCCCATTATACGCCACCCGGCCTTGTATTTCAAGCTTTTCAATGTTAGAATATGGCAGAACAACGTATTTTTTGAGGTGCAATTTCATGAAAACAGCGGGAATCATTGCGGAATATAATCCTTTTCACACAGGACATAAGTATCAGATCGATCATGTGAAGGGTACGCTTGGTGCAGACTATGTGGTCATTGCCATGAGCGGAGATTTTGTACAGAGGGGAACGCCAGCCCTTCTTTCCAAATATGTGCGGGCCGAGATGGCGCTACGCGCTGGAGCAGACCTGGTTCTGGAGCTTCCTGTTTCCTGTGCCACTGCCAGCGCGGAGCTTTTTGCAAGGGGCGGCGTGCAGCTTCTTGATGGACTTGGGGTGGTGGATACTCTCTGTTTTGGAAGCGAATGCGGGGACACGGAGATTCTTATGAAGCTGGCCGGGATTCTTGCGGAAGAGCCAGAAGAATTCAAAAGTGCTCTTCGACGGAATCTGAAAGAAGGAATGACGTTTCCCAAAGCCAGGAGCCTGGCACTTGGGGAAGTTTTGCCGGGAAATGAGTCTGAAAAATACCGGCAGGTGCTTTCCTCTCCCAATAATATTCTGGGGATTGAATACTGCAAGGCCATCCTGCGGGAAAACAGCTCCATTTCGCCGGCAGCTATAAAACGTGAAGGGAATGATTATCATGAGAATTCCCTGTCCGCTGGCAGCTTTCCGTCGGCTTCTGCGATCCGAAGTGCGGTGATCCAGGCAGCGACTAATTTTTCCCCAGCTGCAGATTACAATACTGCCGCACTTGCAAATCTCACCCGTAATTTTCTTCCCGAATCCTGCCAGGAATTATTTTACGGCGCTATTTGTAAGAATGCCTTTCTTCTGGAAAATGACCTGGACAGCCTGTACCGCTACTGCCTGCTTCAGGAAACCGAAAAAAGCCTGTGCACATACCTGGACATGTCCCACTCTCTTGCCAGAAGGATTCTCGCCTGCCGGGACCAGTACGAGACCTTTTCCCAGTTTGCAGACCTTCTGAAAACCAGGGAGATCACCCGCACCAGAATACAGAGGGCGCTTCTTCACATGCTTCTTCACATTCAGAAGGCCCCGGAACAGATTCCCTACGCCCGGGTTCTGGGCTTTCGTAAAAGCAGTTCAGCCCTTCTTGGCGAAATCAAAAAGCGTGGGCGCATCCCCCTGCTTACGAAACTTGCCAATGCGAAGGAGATTTTTGCAGCTGTGGGCAATGAGCCTGCTTCACAGAATATAAGACTCTCTCAGTCTTCCTCCGCTCTTCCATTATTGGAGGAAACCACCTTCGCCTCCAACCTCTACGAGAGCATGCTGGCGCAGAAAAACGGCACTTCTTACGTACATGAATACAAACAGCAAATTATAATTTTGTAAAAACTTCCAACTGGACAAAAAAACATCCTGGCTGCTTCCAAAAATCATCGCAGTCAGGATGTTTCTATCTCATATCTTTATTTCTCATTAGAAAGAAGAATCCGGTCATTGTCCAGTTTCTTTCCGACGCCAACCTTGAACTTATCAAGAAGCCCCTCTACCGTAAGCCCTTTCTTCTCTTCTCCCTTAATATCCAGAACAATATTTCCGGAATCCATCATCAGAATGCGGTTGCCAAGTTCTAAGGCAGACCGCATGTTGTGGGTGATCATCAGACAGGTCAGATGATGCTCTTCCACAATCCTTTTGGTCAGGTTCAGCACCTTCTCGGCTGTGCCCGGATCAAGCGCTGCTGTGTGCTCATCCAGAAGCAGAAGCTTGGGCGGATTCATAGTTGCCATCAGAAGGGTAAGTGCCTGTCTCTGACCTCCGGAAAGCAGTCCCACCGGATGGTTCATGCGGTTCTCCAGTCCGATATC
>CAVJRB010000478.1:0-2189 GCA_963651655.1 bacterium
GGTTATAACTGCTGTCTACCAGGGCTTTCACATCATCTTTCCATTCTTTTTCGAAACGCGGTGCGTAATCATCATTGGTTTTGCCGCGTCCCCACATGTCCGCAAATTCATTCATCACCAGCATTCCATAATAATCACAGGCATCCAGAAGATCTTTTCCTGCCGGATTATGGGCTATACGGACTGAATTGAAACCAGCTTCTTTGAGCACCCGGATTTTTCTAAATTCCGCACTTCTGTATGCCGCCGCGCCTATTGGTCCATTGTCATGGTGAATGGCACCGCCCCGAAGTTTTATTTCTTTCCCGTTCAGGCGCAAACCATGAGCCTTATCCAGCGATATTTTCCGAATACCAAAGCTTTCTTCTGCTTCATCTGTTACACAGTCATTTTCCAGTAATTCTATTTTGCACTGATACATAGATGGATCTTCCAAATTCCATAAATCAGGTTTTTCCAAATAAACTCTTTGTCTGCAGACGAAACACTCTCCTCCAAAAACCGTTACAGGGCACTCATTTACAGCCACTGTCTTTCCATCTTTATCTGTAATCTGGGTTTTCACCATAACTGTACTGCGCGTATGTCTCTTGCTGCAGATTTCAGATTTTATTTCTACTACAGCTTCTTTCTCATTGCAGTCAATTGTTGTTGCTTTTACCCCATATGGTTTTATATGCAGCAGATTGCCGCATAACATATAAACCGGACGATAAATTCCGGTTCCAGTATACCATCTGGAATCTTCTCCAGATCTCGCCAGTACGGTTAAGACATTATGACGTCCATATCGCAGATAGTTCGTTGCATCAACCACAAAATGTGTATAACCATTGCTGTGGTGACACACAAAATCATCATTTATCAGTACATGTGCATCACGATATACGCCTTCAAATACAAAGTAAAGCTGTTTTTTTTCCCAGTCTTCAGGAACCATAAAACACTTCACATATTTATAAGATCCCCCTGGCCAATAACCTGTTCTCCAGTCCGCATTTTCGCTGCGTTTTTCTTCTATTGTGCGATCATGAGGAAGCATAATCTGCTTTAGATCCGCTGATGGTCTCATCTCCATAAGCTGTGCGGTTTCTACGGTCCATCCCTGATTGAAATCTGTTTTTTTCACTTTTGGACTCCTCCTTATTTTTCGTAATCATTCTCATTTGAGACAAACAAAAACTCCGTCGGCAAATGATATTGTTAGAGTTAGTGTAATATTTAACCAATCATTTTATAATGCATAAATCAGACATGTCCGTTATTTTTATGGACTATAGCGACTTTTATTGTTTTATATCAAATTCAAAACTTTTAAAGATTTTTTAGAGATTTGTGTATATAATAGATTGCAGATTACAAACTGGATTTTTATGCCTGATAACCGGGTTATGTACTTCTGGCATAAAGCAGCGATTATGAAAGGATTTTTCAATGCGTATTTTAATGATAGAGGATGATAAAGAACTGGCGGAGATTACGAAGCTTCGCCTGGAGAAAGAGAATTTCACAGTGGATGTGTGCCTGGACGGCGCGGAGGGGCTTTATTATATGCAGGAAAACATGTATGACCTTGTGATCCTGGACCGTATGCTTCCTTCTATGGACGGCACCCAGGTATTAAAGGAGGCGCGGAAGGCAAATGTATCCACACCTGTGATTTTTCTTACGGCCCTTGGGGAACTGGAGGATAAGATTACGGGACTTGACTGCGGTGCAGATGACTATATGGTGAAGCCTTTCGCCTTTGAGGAACTGCTGGCGCGAATCCGCAGCATTATGCGCCGCCCTGGCAAGTGGGGCGACCTGGGGCTTTTGAAGCTTGGAGATGTGTCCTTTGACCCGGAGTGTGGACGGCTCTCCAAAGGGGCGAAGGAATGTACCCTGTCCAAGCGGGAAAGTACCCTGATGGAGGTGTTTCTCCGAAATCCAGGCCAGGTGCTTCCCAGAACCCTTCTTCTCTCCCGCGTCTGGGGCCTGGAATCCGACGTAGAGGACGGCAACCTGGACAACTACATCCATTTCCTCCGTCGCCGCCTAAAAGCCGTAGACAGCACCCTCCAGCTGAAAACCATCCGCGGGGTTGGATATCAGTTGGAGGTGTATCACTGAAGGGCGGATTAGTGAAGTAATAGTTTCCCGGACGTGAGTTCACAAGGTATATTCATCGCAGGTCGTCGCAACACTCC
>CAVJRB010000479.1:0-2215 GCA_963651655.1 bacterium
GACAGAGGCTATGCGAAAGGCTCGTCCGCTTACTGACAAATGGACCTTCTCTACCAACGGCGTTTCCATTATGGGACGTAACGGAATCCCTTGTATCGGATTCGGACCTGGCGCAGAGGCACAGGCTCACGCACCGAACGAGAAGACCTGGAAAGATGACCTGGTAAGATGTGCAGCTGTTTATGCAGCACTTCCTACTGCTTACTGCAAATAACGATCAGGATCTATTGATATCAGGGTCAAACGGTATTTTGCCCTGACCCTGGTATCATTCATTACATAATCATAAGGAGAAAAACCATGAAAACATTACAGGATTACATCGACAAACTTAACAGCCTTAACTTCAAAGAAATGTACAACAACGATTTCTTCTGGACCTGGGACAAAACAGACGAAGAACTGGAAGCTGTATTCACAGTTGCTGACGCTCTTCGCTTCATGAGAGAGCACAATATCTCCACAAAAGTATTTGAGAGCGGCCTTGGAATCTCCATTTTCCGTGACAACTCCACACGTACCCGTTTCTCCTTCGCTTCTGCCTGCAACCTTCTTGGACTTGAAGTACAGGATCTGGACGAGAAGAAATCCCAGATCGCACATGGCGAGACCGTTCGTGAGACCGCAAACATGGTATCTTTCATGGCTGATGTAATCGGTATCCGCGATGATATGTACATCGGCAAAGGCCACACTTATCAGAAAGAGTTCATGGGCGCTGTAACAGAGGGAAATAAGGACGGCATTCTCGAGCAGAGACCGACTCTTGTAAACCTTCAGTGTGACGTGGACCATCCTACCCAGTGTATGGCAGATATGCTCCACATCATCCACGAGTTCGGCGGGGTTGAGAATCTGAAAGGCAAAAAAATTGCTATGTCATGGGCTTATTCCCCATCTTACGGCAAACCGCTCTCCGTTCCACAGGGCGTGATCGGACTTATGACACGTTTCGGCATGGACGTTGTTCTGGCTCATCCGGAAGGATATGACGTAATGCCTGAGGTTGAGGAAATTGCTAAGAAGAATGCTGAGAAATCTGGCGGTTCCTTCACAAAGACCAACAGCATGGCAGAAGCTTTCAAGGATGCTGATATTGTTTATCCGAAGAGCTGGGCTCCGTTTGCAGCAATGGAAAAACGTACCAACCTTTACGGCGAGGGCGATTTCGACGGAATCGACAAGCTTGAGAAAGAGCTTCTTGCTCAGAATGCAGAGCACAAAGACTGGGCTTGCACCGAAGAGCTTATGAAGACAACCAAAGACGGAAAAGCACTTTACCTGCACTGCCTGCCGGCTGATATCACAGGCGTAAGCTGTGAGACAGGTGAGGTTGATGCAAGCGTATTCGACCGCTATCGCATCCCGCTTTACAAAGAAGCTAGCTTCAAGCCATATATCATTGCAGCAATGATCATGCTCTCCAAATTTGAGAACCCACAGGATATCCTGAAAAAACTGGAAGTAAAAGCTGCTCCGAGAATTATGGAATAATGCTTTTCAGGGGGCTGTAGGAATACAGCCCTTTTTTGTTCTCATTTTTCTGGACAAACTGTTGTTTTAATTGATTTTAGGGAGGATTTCTATCGGATCCCGGGAGGTTTTTATGATATATAAAAGAAAACGAATCGTAGTTGCCCTTGGAGGCAATGCTCTTGGAAATACACTTCCAGAACAGATGATCGCTGTGAAATCTACAGCAAAAGCACTCTGCGACCTAATCGAGGAAGGCCATCAGGTGGTGGTCGTTCACGGAAACGGACCGCAGGTTGGCATGATCAACAATGCCATGACAGCTCTTACTCATGAGGATGAGGCCCAGCCAAACACACCTCTCTCCGTCTGTGTTGCCATGAGCCAGGCTTATATTGGATATGATCTTCAGAATGCCCTTCGTGAGGAGCTTCGCAAACGCGGCTTTATGAGAACTCCGGTTGTTACCGTTGTGACGCAGGTACGAGTAGATCCGGAGGATCCTGCTTTTGAGAATCCCAGTAAGCCCATTGGCAAGTTCCTTACCAAAGAAGAGGCAGAGTACCAGGCAAAGGCTTACGGACATGTTATGAAAGAGGATGCAGGCCGCGGCTACCGCCGTGTGGTTGCTTCTCCGAAGCCTGTTGAGATCGTGGAGCAGGATGCCATCAACAGTCTGGTAGATGCCAATAAGATCGTCATCTGCTGCGGCGGCGGCGGTATCCCGGTTACCTTAGAAGGC
>CAVJRB010000480.1:0-7321 GCA_963651655.1 bacterium
GTATCACATGCTGCCGTATGAATACTGGCAGGAGACAACCATAGAAAAATAATGTATAACACCAACGGGCAGGCAACTCAACTAAGAGCTGCTGCCCGTTTCTAATTTATTCCTGCTCAATCAGCACTGTTTTTCCCGAAAACGCAAATCCCAAATGCCTGATATCTTCTTTTCGAATCCCCCGTGTTAAAAGCTCCGCATCATAATTTCTTTCCGCAATCTGCTGTAAAGCGTTCTGTGCAGTTTCCTCCAGATTCTTTTCACGCTTTGCTTTATGCACTTTAAATTCTATTACATATGCTCTTTTATTTTTTTCTAAAGGTTCCAGCATGATATCGTATCGTCCCAGACCGCTTTCCCGGTTGGAGGTAATTCTGTATTTATCTGCAAGGTCGACCATCAGTCCCAGTACAAAGCCATGGTAAAACCGCTCCGGTTCCTCCTGCTCCGCTGTCTTTTTCCCCGTGTCAAAAAAGCTAAATGTCTGCATCGCAACCTGGTTCATATACTGATTCATATAATCCAGATCATCTGACAATAAAGCTTTAATGAAATCATTGTACCTTACGGACACATTGCCAAACCATCCCTGAATCATGCGCCGGAACATATTCTGCACTTCAAAATTAGTCAGAGAAAGAATATAATTTCCGCCAGCACCATCTTTCGAAGCTTTATTCACCTTCAAATATCCGCAGGCCAGCAACAGACTCCACACAGCTGCACTGTTATTTTCCAGCTGCTCAAAAATGATTTCTTCATCAATGGCAGTTTCTATGGTCTTTCCCTCCAGCAAATCTTCCATAGCAATTTTGATATCTGAAGTACCGCCTTGAATCAGCTTATCAATCAGCGAATTAGAACTGGTATTAACCCAATAGCTGTCAAATTTCCCAGTATCCAGATATTTCGTAATAGACCAGGGATTGTAAATATCACTCTTGCTTCCAAAACAAAAACCATCGTACCATTTTTTCACATTATCCGCCTGATCCTGGAGTCCGAACAACTGCAGGGCATTTCTCACTTCTTCCTCCGTAAAACCAAAAGAAGTGCTGTATTTATTTGAGGTGGTTGTCACTATTTCCAGATTATTAAGATCGGAAAAAATAGATTCCTTGCTAACTCGTGTAATTCCGGTTAGCAATCCCCGCTCCATATATGGATTGGTTTTAAATGTATAGTTAAACAGACTGCTCATAAAAGAAGTCAGTTCATTCCAGTACCCCTTCACATAAGCTTCCTGCAGCGGCGTATCATACTCGTCCAGCAGAATCAACACCTTTTTTCCATAATACAGACTCATGCAAAGTGATAATCTCCGAAGTGCCATAGCCGCAATGGTATTGGACATTTCACCATTCACATAGTCAAAATATGCCTTTTCTTTCCCATTCAGTGCATCGCTCTGGCGCAGATAATCATACTTTGCGTATAAATCCAGGATGGTCTGCACGATTCCTTCGCGCACATCGGAATAAGTATCGCCTTTCACAGAAGCGAAACTAAGAAAAATCACCGGATATTTGCCGTGAAGTTCCCGGTACTTCTCTTCTTTCCAAATCTCAAGCCCTGTAAAAAGATTCTCCTCCGCCTGAGATTGAATTGAGAAAAAATTCTCTACCATACTCATGTTCAAGGTTTTACCAAAGCGTCTGGGGCGTGTGATCAGCGTAACTGTATCCTGATTTTCCCACCATTCTTTGATAAATGCTGTCTTATCAATATAAAAATTATGATTCTCCCGAATGGATCTGAAATCCTGATTTCCAATGGATACGATTGGTTTCATAACAGCCTCTGACCTCCTTATCCGCATTTTTCCCGCACCGATATGTATGTATTCATTATGGCACACTTGGATGGTAAACTCAATCTGAAAAAGTTCAAATTAATACATTTCAAAAAAGAGGGCTTTCGCCCTCTTTCGCTTTACGCCTTTGTCATTTTTTTGTACAGAATTCCATTCTGATGATTACAGTCTCTTTCCAGAACCTGGTCAAAGTCCTGCTTTGCATTTTCGTTCTGTCCAAGTCCCAGTTTGCCTAGTCCCATCAGATAGTAACAATGCGCTACGTTTTTCTTGTTCAGATCTTCCTCGAAAATAAGGAAATCGGGAAGAGATACTGCGAAATAATCAATGCGCATATTATCGCGGATGTGCTTTTCGCCGTAATCGATCAGCTTATAGAATCTGGCGTTTGCTTCACGTTTCTCGCCCAGCTTTTCGTAGGCAAGTCCCTGATAAAGAATCATATCCGCTGGCTGGTCATAATAATACATCATTCCAGCAGGTTCATTGTCTCCAATGCAGGCTGCCTTATATGCGGCTTTGGCACCCTCTGGATCACCCAGCGCCTCTTTGGCAACACCAAGATAATAATACAGGTTATTGTCCTTTGTACCTTCCAGTCTTCCCTCGCCAAGATTATGCGGATATACAAGAGCAGTCTCGATTAGTGTTTTGGCAGCCTCGTAATTTTTCTCCTCAATTTTTTCTTTGGCCAGCTCAGTCAGCGCCACCTTATACTGCGTTGTCACCTTTCCTTCTGCGCCTTCCCATGGGCGGAAGGTATGGCTCATAATCGTATCATATGCTTTCTGATAAAAACCGCAGGAATTTAAAACAGTTATATATTCAATAAGAACATCATCCCGTTCTTCTGTTAATTCCAGATGTTTCTCGTATTTTTCAAGACGCTCTGCCGGATGCATGTTAAGCTTCTTATACAACTGATCAAGCTCAAGGAATACTCTTGCATCCTTCGGATCAAGGGCAAAAGCTTTTTCCAGCTTTTCTCTTGCCAGTTCCGGTTCCCCGCACTTATTATAATAACCCAAAGCCAGATTACGAAGAAGTGTAGGATAATTTCCGTCCAGCTGTTCAGATTCTTTCCAAAGCTTCATGGCTTCTGCAAACTGCAGCTTATCATAATATAAACAGCCTAAATAATAGTTTGCTTTCGGAGCTTTAACATCTGATGCGATTGCATCTTCCAATACTGCGATATCTTCCAGCTTATTCGGGAAACAGTACACCGGAGAAGCCTTCTCCCCATACTTATAAGCCTTCAGCTTTTCCGCTTCTTTTCCCATGCATCCATAGTAATAACCCTGATAATAGAAAAGCATCGGTTTTTCCTGGCTGCACTGCTTCAGCAGGTGAATGGCTTCCTCATAACATCCGCTTTCCGCATAGTCTCTGGCTGTCATCAGATAATTTTCATGGAAATCACGCATAATTCCATTTAATTTTTCCAGCACCTTCTCATCTTTCGTAAGCAGATAAAGTTCATGCATAGACAGATAATCAAACTCATCTACTTTCAGGTTCTCTGAGATCCATGCCTTTGCTTCTTCCGTTCTTCCCAGTTTTCGAAGAATAATTGCTTTTAATCCACGCGCCTTAATGTTATGGGCATTCTTCACAAGCCCTTTTTCCACAAATTCCAGCGCAGCGTCCAAGTCACATCTCTGTGCTGCAATACAAGCAAGATAATAGAAGGACATTTCCTGCTGTTCATTTGACCAGGTTGCCTTATAAAAAGCATCGAAGGCATCCTCGTACTTTTTCTGATAGAATAATACCAGTCCTAAATTATAATAAGCTTCACTGTCATACGGATTTGGATTTTTCCAGGTCAAACGCTCCAGAGCTTTTCTGAAATACTTTTCCGCTTCGGCAAAGCAGCCGCGTCTGAGAAGAAGCAGGCCATACGCATTATTAATACGGATATCTCCCTCATCTCTTTTCAGTCCTTCCAGGTAATACGGGTCTGGAAGATATGTGGCATGACGATACTGCTCAATATGCTGGCCAGTTAAAAACAGCTCTTCATTTGTCATAATCTCTTCCGGGTCCTTTGCAGGCAGTGCTGGTTTTGCCAGTTCCGGAATTCCCTCTTCTTTCGGCTGATACTCAACCAGAATCTTTTCCTTTGTGGATACGCAAAGCTTTACGTCGATTTCCTTTTCAACCTTTGCCGCGATTGTCCGGGTAAAAATATCATTTGGGGAAATTACAGTATCTTCACAGAAAATTTCTTTTCCCTGATTCGTTACAGTAATTTTCACATTCTGCTTTCCAGTACCATATACGCATACGTAAATTCCATCCTCATGGAACTCCATATTCACAATTGCATCAGTGGAAGCATTTTTCACATATCCCACCTGTTTATAAGGCATAAAGTACTGCTTGAATGCTTTCTCTTCAAATGGCTTGAGCCAGGTAAAATCAGGCTGGTTATCTGTATAAACACCTGTCATCAACTCAATGTATGGACCATCCTCATCTGTCAGGTTGCGGTCCCAGGCTTTTCCAAATTCGCCGCATCCCCATGTCCACTGCTTTTTACCAGGGGAAATATGGTGATCTGCTACATGAAGGATTCCAGCTTCTTTTCCATAATCGTATCCGCCCACAAAATCATAATCAGATTTTTCTGCCATATAGGAAGTTGGAACCGGAATATTTTTGTACCGGGAAATGTCCACGCCTTCGCTGTAATCATGCTTATAATAGACGCCTGTCGCAATAGGGAATCTGGAAACATCTCTTTTCCCATGGTCCATAACAGAATGTACATCTGGCGGAAATACAGACTGGGTATTATCGTTTACCGCAACCGCCGGATTTGCCCACCACAGAAATGTCTGGGGAAGCGCTGTACGGTTGTAAAGCTGTCCTCTGATTTCAATATATGCTTTATCCGGATACAAGGTAAAGCTGGTAATTCCCTTTGTTCCATACATCTGATCAACATCATGCACCAGTACGGTTTTGCTGCCGTCCGCATTTTCCTGGAGAATATGATCTACCGGCATATATGTAGTTGGTCTGTGATGCTGCGGCCAGTTAAATTCAATACCGCCTGAAATCCACGGACCTGCAAGACCAACCAGCGCAGGTTTTATTACATGGTTATAATATACGAAATCATAATCATTAGTTTTATCGTATGCTCTCTGAATACGACCTCCCAGCTCCGGTAGGATCATCACACGCAGGTACTGATTTTCCAGATATACCGCCTTGTATTCTTTATCCTTTTTTTCTCTGCTGATTTTTTCTGTTGTAGGATAGGGATAAACCTTTCCGCTGCTGCCCTGATATACACGCTTCTCCAAAAACATAGGATTTTTATCCGCTGCACCTATTTCATATGTTGGAATGACTACTTTCTCTTCCCATACACTTACACTCTCCATGATAACCTCCTTGTGTTCTGTTTATGTACTGAATATACTTTTTTTCCTGCACATATTCCATACTCTGAATTGCTCTTAACTTTATAAAAATTGCGATTGCCATTTTTTATGAACTGAGCTAAAATAACAGTAATTTATGATTCGGAAAGGACTGATTTTGTGAAATCACGTGAAAATTTTGTATCTCTGAAATCAGATTATTTTATATATAACCCAAGCCAGAATGCCAGAAATGCTTTTTTATATCCTATCTGTGTCGGACATTTTCTCTATGAACCAGGCTACAGCCTTACCAGAAGCTCCTACGACAGTTATCTTCTGATCTATGTTCAGCAGGGTTCTATGCACTTTCATATTGATAACAATACTTATGACGTCTATCAGGGACAATTTGTGCTACTGAACTGCTATGACCCGCACTCCTACTGGGCAGACAAAAACTGCGAGACCATCTGGATCCACTTTGACGGTCACGCTGCCCCCACTTACTACAAAATTATCCATGAAAAGCTTGGCACAGTTTTTACCCTGTCCAACTCCTATTCTATTTTAAATAAATTAAACACCATATATCGTCAGTTCTATTCCAACGCTCATATTGATGAACTAATCATGTGCAAACTGATTACCGATATTTTGACGGAACTGGCAATTCAGCAGGCAACCACATCCCCTTCTGCCGCAAACAATGACTATATTGTACAGAAGTCCATTGCCTATATTACGGAACATCTGACAGAAGACCTTTCCATTGATACTCTGGCAGAAAATGTTTCCCTGAGCATTTATCATTTTATCCGTATCTTTAAAAAAGGAACTGGTTCCACGCCCCATGAATACATTGTCAACACCAAAGTCAACAATGCCAAATTTCTTCTGAAAAATACCAGCATCCCCATTAAGGAGGTTTGTTTCAGCTGCGGTTTTTCCAGTGAAAGTATTTTCAGCACCACCTTCAAGAAACAGACAGGATTTTCCCCTTCTAATTACCGACTTTCGGATAACGCATAAAAATAACGTTCAGGGTTTGCTTTTACAATAACCCTGAACGTTATTTTTATCTGCTTTATTCTTTTACTGCTCCTCCAGCCAGTGAGGAAATAATCAGATCCTGTGCTGCCACAAAGAAAATAATAAATGGAATGGCGATCAGCAGGGAACCGGCTGCAAAGTCTGTAAAGTTATTTTTCTTATCTGACACAAAGCTGAATAGTCCAAGCGCCAGTGTCTGTTTCTCTGAAGAACGCAGAACCATTTTCGGGAAAATATAATCCATCCACGGTGCTGCGAAACTGGAAATCGCTGTGAAAATAAGAATTGGTTTTGTCACCGGCATAACCACCTTGCGAAAAATCTGAAAGTGGGTTGCACCGTCAATTCTCGCAGCTTCATCTAATGATTTCGGAACTGTATCTACATAAGCCTTTACCATCCAGGTATTGTACGGCGTATTGCCGGCTACATATACAAGGATCAGTCCCCAAAGAGTATCAAGTCCGCCAATTCGCAGAAGTATTACATAAATCGCAACCATTCCTACAAAGGAAGGAAAAATCTGCAGAACCAGCATTGCGATCAGCATGCTCTTTTTCATTTTGAACTGAAATCTGGAAAATACGTACGCGGATAAAGCGGCTACAGACACAGTCAGAATCGTTGTTCCAATAGCAATCGTAAAGGTATTCATAAACCATTTCGGATAATCTGTCCGCTGAAACAGATAGGCGAAATGTTCCAGTGTGAAACCGTTCTGAAACGGTACCACTGACAGGTTCGCAATGGAGGAACCTGGGGCAAACGCTCCGCTTAAAATATAGACAAGCGGATACATTACCCAAAGAGAGGTTATTGTAAGAAAAGCCAAGACTGCTATACCTGCTACTCTTTTTTTCATTATAACTCGCCCTCCTTATAAGCCTTTGTCCGCCGGAAATTCCAGATTGCAAAAGGTGCCATAAATACAAAGATCATTACCGCAATTACAGATGCATAATTATATTTCTGTGACTTCATCGTCAGATTGTAAATCCAGGTTACAAGAATATCCGTTCCGCCTGCATTTGTAGTTGTAGTGTCTGATACTACCGGATTTCCCTGTGTCAGGAAATAG
>CAVJRB010000480.1:7331-13219 GCA_963651655.1 bacterium
GAAATAGATCGCTCCAAAGTTGTTAAGTGCACTGGTAAATCCCATGATCAGAAGCGGCATAGTTTGATAAAGTACCAGCGGCAGTGTAATCTTTTTTACCACCTGTACAGAAGATGCTCCGTCAATCTTGGCAGCTTCAAAAACATCTTCTGAGATTGCAGTCATATTTCCCATAACCAACAGCATGTAATACGGAAAACCGGCCCACAGGTTAATCAATACACAGGTAAATTTCGCCATGGTAGGGTCACTTAGCCACGGAATCGCAGCGTGAAGGGTTCGGTTCACAATACCAAAGGAACCATTCAAAAGGTTGGCCCATACCAGCATGCTTACTACAGATGGTACCGCATATGGAAGAATAAAAATGGTACGGAAAACACGTTTGAATTTAATGTTTGCTTCTTTCAGCACAACCGCCATGATCATTCCCATGGTGAAGCAGGTCAAAGTCGCAAGCAGCGCCCATACAAAAGTCCATAACGCAACTCGTCCAAGTGCCCCTGTCCATGCTGTATCTCCGCCAAAAAGGGTTTTGAAATTAGCAAATCCAACCCAGTCTATGGTACTGTTAGGCGGTATATGCTCCGGCATGGAATAGTTGGTAAATGCAACACAGGCGGAAAAAGCCAGCGGCGCAAATACAAAGAAGATTACCAGTACAACCGCCGGTGCAAGTCCCAACACCGGAAACGCTTTTCCTGATACATTGGTAAAACCGCCTTTTTTCAGACTTCCGAAAATACAAAAGTGTTCATATTCCTGCTGTGCATTTTTTACAGATAAAATATAAAGTACCAGGAAAAAACCAACAATCAACAGTATTAGGATGCCATCGATCAGCATAAAAACAGAATTGCTTCTTTCCTTTACAGGAAGATCCGGCTGTGGATAGCCAAGAGTTATAAGGTCTGTTATTTTCTGCTTGATCATGGGAATGCAAACCAGAAAGCAAACTTCCAGAAGTGCATAAGCAATGCCTTTTACATACTGTTTCAGCCAAATTATATGTGATAATCCCATAAATAAAATTGCGGTTATTGTTACTTTTTTCCTGGAACTTCCATCTCTCTCCAGATTCATACAGCCACCTCTTTTCTTTATAGATTATGGGCCATCCCGCAAGACAGCCCATAATAGAACACATATCCTCTGGTTACTGCTGTGCTGCCAGAATTGCAGCCTGAGCTGCATCAAGTTCAGTCTTCACATCTGCACCGTCCCAGATATTAGAGCATGCTGCATTCATCGGATCCCATACATCGTTCATTTCTGTAATGGAAGGAGTTGCTGCTGCATAGTCCAGCTGCTGTAAAAATCCTTCTACATAATCTGCATCAACTTCTA
Organism: bacterium; assembly: GCA_963651655.1. Lineage (GTDB taxonomy): Bacteria > Bacillota > Clostridia > Lachnospirales > Lachnospiraceae > Blautia_A. The sequence continues at coordinate 8,679 of CAVJRB010000480.1, forward strand.
CATCTACAGATGGAAGTGCACCTGTCAGCTCAAATCTTAATTTCTGCATTTCATCAGATACCATAAAAAGTCCAAAAGCTGCTGCTTCGTCTGGATGATCGGAATATGCAGATACAACCATATTTCTTGCATTTGACATGGAAGCCGGAGGAACATCGCTTCCCGGAACGCATGGAATTGTGGTAACACCGAAATTAATTCCTGCATCCTGGAAATTAGATACATTCCATAAACCAGTTAAATACATTGCCACATTGCCGCTCATGAAAGCTCCATCACAATATGCGGTATTAATATCTGCTGCCGGAACATCCATAATTTCACGAAGGCTCTGCATAAATGTCATTCCTTCTACTGCAGCATCTGTATTTACGTTCGGTGAAGACGGATCGTCACCAGCTGGTCCAAAGATACGGTTTCCATCGTTTGTCATAAAGATGTAATCATAATAAATTTCACCGAAGCTCATAAGAAATCCCTGTTTGTCTGGATTCTCTTCCTGGAATGCCTCGCACCATGCTTTCAGATCCTCAAAGGTTTTCGGAACTTCGTCATCAGAAATCAGGTCACGGTTATAGAACAGTGTATATGTATCCGCGGAAATGGGATATCCATACATTTCTCCATCCAGCGTTACGGCTTCTGAGCAGGAGCCAAGCAGCTGCTCTTTCAGATAATCCTGATTCTGGCTAGGAAGAATATGACCGCTTGCAGCCAGTGCTCCGTTTGCATTACTTGGTGCTGCGAAAAGATCCGGTCCTACACCTCCAGGACCATCTAATGCGATCTGTCCCGGCGCATCTCCAAGCTCTACATTAACATATTTTACTGTAATGTTCGGATACAGCTCATGGAATGCCTCTCCTGCCTGAATTACAAACTCATCTGCTCCGGAAGTTGATTCCCATACTGTCAGTTCAATTTCCTCATCGGAAATCGGAATTCCCATGTAATTGTCCGCTTCTGCCCCGTCTGCTGCCATAACAGTCATTGGAACTGCTGCTCCGATAAGTGCCGCGCTCATCAAAATACTCCAGAATTTTTTTCTCATCTTTTTTCCTCCCTGATACGTTTTTGCTTTACTGATGAAAAAATAATAGCATATAATTTCTTTTCTTCAAATATTTATATTTGCTATGTTCTTTATAAAAATTGCTCTCAGAATTTTACGTGAATGCTTCTCACTGGTCTTATTTTTACAGACCTTAATTCTGCTACAGCCCCCTCCGACTGTTCCATTCTTCCAGCCATTGTGGAGGAAACATCCACCTTTACATTCTTTTTGCGTGGGGTAATATAAATAACCGCTTCTTTTCCCATTCCCGGTTCAAGGGCTTCTTTCAGTCCCACTTCCCAGACTGCTTCATTGCAGAAATTATCAGAAATCAAAAGGCTGTCATCAAACAAATGTCCGACATCACCGCTGTAATCAATGCAAAGCACAGCGTCCTTACAATCCTTATATTCCTCTGGAATTTCAAATTTAAATCTGCTGAAGCCGCATTTTACTGTTTCAATTTCTTTGGGTTCCAGTGACTCTTTCCACTCTATTTCAACGCCTTCAAATAAACCATTTTCGGCTTTGGTAAAAGCGACCCTGGAATCTTTATCTGTCACAATATTTTCCACAGGCTGTGCCGGGTAGAATAAAAGTGTTGTTTTTTTGCTTCCGTCAGAAGGACTTTCAATTTCCAGATCGGTTCCATTCCTTAACAGAAGGCTGCTGCAAAGCGCCGCTGTTTTCTTTCCCTCTTTTTTGATTTCATAGAACATCAGGCTCTGCTCTCTTGTTAATGTCACAATTCGTACATTTTCGCAAACGTCGAAAGAACTCATCTCATTATCCGGAACCTGGATGGTTTCATTTTCCCACACATATTTCGGGCTCATGCCGGCAGGTGCAAAGAAGAAGTAAGTGGTACTTCCATTTTCCTGAATTACAGATAAAGGCTGTGCAGTCGCATAAAGCAGCTTTCTTCCGCCAATTTTCATGCCAAAGGGAAGAACCGCTTCCTCGCCTGCCGCGATTGAAATATCTTCCATTTTAATATTTTCATTTTCTAATTCCAGCGTAATGTTCTCATGACTCTTATCTTTGCATTTGCAATGATCCTGATAATTGTTTATAAACACATATCCGGATTTTCCGTTTGTACGAACTGCGTAGCGAAGAGTATCCATATCCTTCGGTTCAATTTCCTGAGAATTTTCCGGCAGCACAGTTACCATATCGCAAAGCTGCTCCTGGAAATTTCCAATGAGATAATGTAAGGCACGCAGACGGTGATAGCTTGGACGGATCTGTCCATATTCCCCCAACGGAGCCTGATAATCATAGGAAATCTTAGGGCACTGGCATTCATTTAAATATGGTGTTTTCTCTCCTCTTGGGTTGCTTCCTCCACGGTACATATAATAGCCAAGGAAGTTGCATCCTCCTGCCATTTTAATATTTGCCATTGCATCCACGCTTTCATAATCCAGCTGGAAACGGTAATGGTAATATACCTGCATGCCGCCGCCCATTTCGCAGCAGGCGTAAGGCAGGCTTTCCGGTTCATAGCATGGAGCAAAATTGTAGGTTTCCGGAACCGCATTGTTGTGGTTGTCCCGATAAATATACTCTTCTGTTGCAGGATGTTCTCCTCTGTAATCGTAGAAAATCCATGGCTGGAATGCGTACCCGCCCCATAATGGGATCATTTCATCCAAAGCAGCGGCAGCACCTCCCCATCCGGTACAGGTATAAAATGGTGTGATAATGCCTTCTTCCTGTGCCATTTTTTTCAGTGTGCGCATATAAGCTGCTCCATCACTTCCGCCCGGTACCCATTCATCGGTAATTCCGGTTGTCATTTCCCATGGTGAGGAAGAATGCATATATTCATTTTCAATCTGGGTTCCTATGATCGGGCCTCCGTCTTTGAAATAAAGACCATCGAACTGCAAAGCAAACTGATGATACAGTTTTCTGGTGTAGGATAACCAGCCTTCGCTTAAGCTTCGTACTTCAAATGGCTTGCCATACATCCAATCCGGAATTCCGCCATTTCGTACTTCGCCGTGATCGTAAGGTCCAATTCTGACGATCACATACATATTATGCTTCTTGCATAATTCAATAAATTTCCGGATATTCCGGTTTCCATCAAAGCGGAACTGTCCTTCCACTTCTTCATGATGGCTCCAGAAGCAATACGCAGCAATAATATTCACGCCGCCCATTTTCATTTTTAAAATGGTATCTTCCCACTGATTTTCATGAACTCTGGAGTAATGGCACTCTCCCAGAATTCCAAAGAATGGCTTTCCGTTTACGGTTAAGTAATAATTTGTAAATGCCATTTCATTGCCAGCGAAATCTTTTCCGCAAAACTTTTCCGAAAGCTTTTCTACTTTTTGTTTTCTCGGATTTTTCAGATCAATGATGTTTTCCATTTGCTCCTCCTTGAAATTTATTACTGTATTAGGATGTTTTTATTATAATGCCAGCCCGCTTAATTAGCATTACCAAATATTGCCTTTTACTTTTGGAAAATTGTCATATCACTTTCGTCACAATTTATCACCGCATAAAAAAAGCTGCGTCCACACCACCTCTTTCCAGGTTCCGGCATGAACACAGCCTTTATTATTTCTTATAGTCTTATTCGCAAATTACATTTGCACTTATTTATTTCTCCACAGCCTCGCTGCTCTTAGTTACAGTAACCTTGTCCAGATGCCAGATGTCATCTACGTACTCCTGGATGGTTCTGTCGGAGGAGAATTTGCCGCTGCATGCGGTGTTCAGGAGGGCCATCTTTGCCCACTTCTTCTCGTCCTTATAAGCAGCTTCCACTCTCTTCTGGGCGTCAGCGTAGGATCTGAAGTCTCCCAGGATGAAGTACTGGTCTGCTCTGGAGCAGTTCTTGGTGCTCAGAAGGGAATCGTAGATATCTCTGAACAGCTCTGTATCGCTGGAGAAGGTTCCGTTGATCAGCTGCATCAGTACCTGACGGATCTCTGTGTCTGTGTTGTAGATAAATGTTGGGTCATATCCGCCGTGATTCTCATAGTTGATGATCTGGTCAGCGCTCATACCGAAGATGAATGCGTTCTCCTGGCCAACTTCCTCAACGATCTCTACGTTTGCACCGTCCATGGTTCCAAGTGTAAGGGCACCGTTCAGCATGAACTTCATGTTACCTGTACCGGAAGCCTCTTTACTTGCTGTGGAAATCTGCTCGGAAACATCTGCTGCCGCAAAAATGATCTCAGCGTTGGATACACGGTAGTTCTCGATAAATACAACCTTCAGCTTGCCGTTGATGGAAGCATCATTGTTCACAACATCTGCCACACAGTTGATCAGCTTGATGATCTTCTTTGCACGTGCGTAAGCTGCGGAAGCTTTTGCACCAAAGATAAATGTTCTTGGATAGAAATCCATCTCCGGATGTGCCTTGATCTGATTGTACAGATAGATCACATGCAGGATGTTAAGAAGCTGACGTTTGTACTCATGAAGTCTCTTAACCTGGATATCGAAGATAGAGTGC
>CAVJRB010000481.1:0-2671 GCA_963651655.1 bacterium
CAGGCTGTTTCATGACGCATTGGTGCCTTTCGCAGAAAGGCGGATTATAAATATGAAAAAATTAGCAGCTTTAGCACTTGGCACTGTAATGGCAGTTTCCATGACAGCAGGCGTATCCGCTGCAACTGTTGAGTCCAAGGATGACCTTAAGAATGCGACCATCGGCGTACAGCTTGGTACAACTGGTGATATTGATGCAAGTGAATATGAGAAGGATGGCGCAACTGTTAAGCGTTACAGCAAAGGAAGCGAAGCAATCCAGGCGCTTCTTGCAGGTCAGATCGACTGCGTGATCATTGATTCCCAGCCAGCTCAGAAATTCGTTGAGAATGCAGACGGACTGAAAATCTTAGACGAGCCATTCGTAGAAGAAGAGTATGCCATCTGCCTGAAGAAAGGCAATGACGAGCTTCTCGATAAGATCAACGGTGCGTTAAAGGAACTCAAAGAAGATGGAACTGTTGATGATATCATGAACAACTACATTGGTGACAATATCGGCGAGACACCATATGAGTCTCCGGAAGATGTTGACCGTTCCAATGGAACACTGGTAATGGCTACAAACGCTGAGTTCGAGCCATATGAGTACCGTGAGGGTGACACCATTGTAGGTATTGATGCGGATATCGCACAGGCAATCTGCGACAAGCTTGGATATGAGCTTGAGATCGACGATATGGAATTCGATGCAATCCTTGCAGCCGTACAGTCCGGAAAAGCTGATTTCGGTGCTGCCGGAATGACTGTTACAGAGGACCGTCTGGAGAGCGTTGATTTCACAGACACCTATGCAAACGCAAGCCAGGTTATCATTGTAAAAGCTGACTGATAGAACGAACCCAGTATAAGCTGACCTAATCATGAGTCACCCTGAACGGCAATCCGCGAAGAACTGCCCCGGGGTGGCTCATCTGGTGTTATTGAATGCTGTGAATTCTGTTAAAGTAAAAAGGAAAAAAATATGTTTGAAAAATTTGGACACGATTTTTATATCAATTTTATAAAAGATGACAGATATACCTGGCTTCTGGATGGTCTGAAAAACACCATGATCATCACTGTATTTGCCCTTCTCATTGGTATCTGCATCGGTTTTCTTGTTGCGATCATCCGTTCCTCCCATGACAAATCCGGGAACTTCAAGATTGCAAATGCGATCTGCAAGGTTTATCTGACTGTGATCCGCGGTACTCCTACAGTCATCCAGCTGCTGATCATGAACTTCGTTGTGTTCGGATCTGTCAGCGTCAATGAAATCCTGGTAGGAAGCCTGGCGTTTGGTATCAACTCCGGTGCATACGTTGCGGAAATCGTCCGTTCCGGAATCATGTCCATTGACCAGGGACAGACAGAGGCAGGACGAAGCCTTGGACTTAATTTTACCCAGACTATGCGTCTGATCATTATTCCGCAGGCGTTCAAGAATGTGCTTCCTGCACTGGTAAATGAGTTTATCGTGCTGATCAAGGAGACATCCATCATCGGCTACATCGGAATGATGGACCTGACCAAGGGTGCTATGCTGATCCAGAGCCGTACCTACAATGCATTTATGCCTCTTCTGGCAGCGGCTGCAATCTACCTGATCGTGGTCATGGTACTGACCTTCTTTATGAATAAACTGGAGAGGAGACTGAGAACCAGTGAGCGTTGATAAGAGCAAAGTTTTGATCCAGGTACAGGATCTGAAAAAAGCATTTGGAGCAAACCAGGTACTGGATGGAATTTCCACAGATATCTGTCAGGGCGAGGTTGTTGCCATTATCGGACCTTCCGGTTCCGGTAAATCCACTTTCCTTCGCTCCCTGAATCTTCTGGAAGTGCCAACAGGCGGTAAAATCCTGTTTGAGGGAACGGACATTACCGATCCCAAGGTTGACATTAACCGTCACCGCCAGAAAATCGGAATGGTTTTCCAGCAGTTTAACCTGTTTCCACACAAAACTGTAAAACAGAACATTATGATGGCACCGGTTGCCCTGAAGCTGATGACCAAAGAAGAGGCATCTAAGCGTGCTGACGAGCTTCTTGCCCGCGTAGGACTTCCGGACAAGGCAGATGCTTACCCGGATATGCTTTCCGGCGGACAGAAACAGCGTATTGCCATTGCAAGATCCCTTGCCATGAACCCGGATGTGATGCTGTTTGACGAGCCAACTTCTGCGCTGGACCCGGAGATGGTAGGCGAGGTTCTGGAGCTGATGAAAGAGCTTGCCAAAAGCGGCATGACCATGGTGGTGGTTACCCACGAGATGGGATTTGCCCGTGAGGTAGCAACAAGGGTTCTGTTCATTGACGATGGAAAAATCCAGGAGCAGAATTCCCCGAAAGAATTTTTCGAAAATCCAAAGAACCCTCGTCTGAGAGAATTTTTATCCAAGGTTCTCTAAGCGGAGTATGATAAAGTAAAAAAAGCGGCAGCCCCACATCCCCATGAACTGGGAAGATGTGTGACTGCCGTAATTTTATTCAGGCATTTTTCTTCATTTCTTTGTAACAGTATTTGATGATCTCTTTACGTGTTACGATTCCGATAAAATGATCCTGGTCATCGATAACCGGAACAAAGTTCTGGTTGATGGCCCGGTCCAGAAGATCCTCCATATCACAGTCAACATGAACCGGCTTGTAGGTAGCTCTGCGCTGGATCGCCATAACCGGGATGTCC
>CAVJRB010000481.1:2681-4351 GCA_963651655.1 bacterium
CTTCATATCTGTAATGTTCAGATTCTTCATGCCCCAGAGAAGGTCTCCCTCGGAAATGGTTCCCACATATTTGCCATCCGGATTCAGGATGGGAATACAGGAGAACTTGCGGTGCTCCATTTTCTCAATGGTCTGACGCAGGGTTTCATTCTCAAAAATGTAGGCAACATCATTTTTCGGTGTTAGGAAAAAAAGTATATTCAATTTTAATCCCTCGTTTCATTGATGGATTTACAGAAGCGGAATTCCGGCCTTTGCAGCTTCTTCCTGAATTTCCTTAGGCCACAGGGAAACATGTACCTCACCGATGTGGGCCTTGCGCAGGAAGAACATACAGATACGGGACTGTCCGATACCGCCGCCGATGGTGTATGGAAGCTCCTTATTCAGGATGGCCTTCTGGAACGGAAGCTCTCTTCTGTCATCGCATCCGGCTTCTGTAAGCTGTTTGTCAAGTGCTGTTTCGTCTACACGGATACCCATGGAGGAAAGCTCAAGGGCAATGTCCAGTACCGGATAGTATACCAGAATATCACCGTTTAATTCCCAGTCATCATAGTCCGGGGCACGTCCGTCGTGGCGCTCCCCATTGGACAGCATCTTGCCGACCTGCATAAGGAAAACGGCACCCTTTTCTTTGACGATCTTGTATTCTCTTTCCTTAGGAGTAAGGTCCGGATACATGTCTACAAGCTCTTCTGTGGAAACGAATGCGATCTCTCTTGGAAGGATCTCTTCTATGTAATCATACTGTACAGCCATGTATTTCTCGGTCTTTCTAAGAACGCTGTAGATGGAGCGGACAGTATTGATCAGTGTTTCCACGTTTCTTTCTTCCTTGGAGATGATCTTCTCCCAGTCCCACTGGTCCACGTAGATGGAGTGGATGTTGTCTACGTCCTCGTCGCGGCGGATGGCAACCATATCGGTGTATAAGCCTTCGCCCTGGGCAAAGCCGTATTTCTTCAGTGCATATCTTTTCCATTTCGCAAGGGAATGTACGATCTCGGCATTGCCTTCCATATTCTTGATATCGAAGCTTACTGGGCGTTCCACGCCATTTAAGTTGTCATTGAGGCCGGAGCTTGGGTCTACAAATATAGGTGCGGAGACACGCAGAAGGTTCAGCTTCTGGGCAAGTGTCTGCTGGAAAAAGTCTTTGACAGTTTTAATTGCTACCTGAGTATCATGGAGATTAAGGTCTGCATGATAGCCCATAGGAATTTTCAATTGTTCCATGGGAATCCTCCTTGTTGATGTTGGTGGAGCGTGTCTGAGTTGCAGACATGCTCTAGAGCCTGTTTGAAAAATCATTCCTGCAATCTGCACGCCCCACTTTGCGGTATATTTCACCCGAATTCGGTTGTCGTAGCCCGCTACGACGCCCTCATCCGGGCAAAATCTCCCACAAATTGTGACGCACATCTTGCAGAAAGCCTTTTTCAAACACGCTCTAGAGCCTGCCCCCAAAATCATTCCTGCAATCTGCACGCCCCACTTTGCGGTATATTTTACCCGAATTCGGTTGTCGTAGCCCGCTACGACGCCCTCATCCGGGCAAAATCTCCCACAAATTGTGACGCACATCTTGCAGAAAGCCTTTTTCAAACACGCTCTAGACCGTATGAGTAAGTAGGGCGATAGCCCGGATTACGAATGCGGTCGGCAGC
>CAVJRB010000482.1:0-9062 GCA_963651655.1 bacterium
GCTTATGGCCCTATTTCAATGTATTAATCTTACTTTAGTGTATTGAATGGAAAGATCAGCTTCTCGATTTCGCTGGAATACATGTTTTCAGGAGTTACCAGCTGACAGCCGGAATTTACATTCTCGTCATAGGGCTTGCCTTTGAGCATGCGTACAGTCTCCGTCACGCCTAAGTAGCCCATCTTAAAGGCCTTCTGGACAACGATTCCTTTGAAAACTCCTTTTTCCATAAGCTGGACGGCCTCCTGGGAGCTGTCTACCCCCACTACCTGAATCTTTCCTTCTGTATCATGCTTCTGCACGGCCCTGGCAGCTCCCACAGCAGAATACTCATTCATTCCAGCGATCATTTCCAGATCCGGATATTTCTCCATCAGTTCCTCCGTCAGCTGGGAAGCCTTGTCAAACTGGGAATTGCAGTATACCACTTCCACTACATTCTTATTGTAGTCTCCAAGCCCTTCCCGAAATCCCTGCTCTCTCTCAATGGCAGTGGATACCCCTTTCACATGACTGACGATTGCAATCTGGGAGTCCTCGTTCAAAAGGGTTCTGGCGTATTCTCCCAGAATTTTCCCTGCCTCCAGGTTATTGGTAGCCACTGTCATATCCTGCACATTGTTCTCTGTATAGGAATCTATGAACGTGATCTTAATCCCCTTTTCCTTTGCTTCCTGCAAAAGCTCATCGGATGCGTCAAAACTGGACGGGGAAAATAAAATGGCATCTGGATTCTCTTCAATGGCCTCTGCCAGAAACTCATTCTGGCGCTCCACATCCTGCTCCCGTTCCGGCGCCAGAATGGTAAGGGAGACTCCGCATTCCTGAGCCGCCATCCTTGTTCCGGAGATCAGGGAGGTCCAGAAGTCATTGGTTCCGTCTTCAGTCTTGGGAATATAGATCAGGGACCATTTTTTATTGTTGTTCTTCTGCCGGACATACAGCATCGCCCCGGAAGCAAGACAGACTGTCAGTGCGATGCAAAACAGCAAAATCCATTGTTTACGCTTCTTCATCATGTTCCTCCTGCTCCATAGGAATTACCACTGTGACCGTAGTTCCTTTGCCCTTCTCGCTCTTATAGCGCAGGCCGTAATCCTTTCCATAGTACATGGAGAGCCTTCTCTGCACATTGTACACTCCCACTCCATTGGAACGATAATTTACTTTATGCTTCTCAAAAATATGGTTTAAGGTCTCCTCATCCATTCCTACGCCGTCATCGGAAACCTCAATCACGGCATCCTGGCCTCTCTGGTATCCGGTTACCCGAAGCATTCCCTTTGTCTCCTTGTATTTCAGGCCGTGATAAATGGCATTCTCCACAATAGGCTGCAGTGTCAGCTTCACAATGTGGGTATTCATAATAGATGGATCTACATGAATCTCAAATTCCAGCTTATCCTTGTAGCGCATTTTCTGGATGGTCAGATAGCTTTTTACATACTGGATTTCCTGGCCGATAAGGACAGTCTCATCCTCATTGCTGATGCTCTGACGCAAAAGCCTTGCCAGAGAAGCGGTCATAAGCACAACATCCTCGTATTTCTTCCCCTCTGCCATCCAGATAATAGAATCCAATGTGTTATACAAAAAATGAGGGTTGATCTGGGACTGGAGCGCTTTTAGCTCACTCTTTCGCTTCTGCTCCTGCTCATGGACGTTCTGTGCCATCAGGTCCTCGATCTTGTGCGTCATTACATTAAAGGACGTGGTCAAGCTGCCGATTTCATTATTAGAAGGGATCACAACATCTGCTGCCTTAAAGTCTCCTTCCTGCACCTTCTCCATGGAATCACGAAGCTTCTGGATGGGAAGGGTAATGCTTCTGGCTACAAAGCTTGAAATCAGCATGGCAATGGCGATCAGCACAATTGCAGTCATGACGTAGATATTATTGGCTTCCCTGCTGCTCTTTAACAGCTCTGCCATATTCATGCAGCCTACAACCGTCCAGCCTGTAATGTCAGAATGGGAAAAAGTATAAACCTTCTCATCATCCCCCTCACCTGTGACCACGGTATCAGAATCCGCATTCATAACAATGTCGATGTTCTCTGTCTGCAGCTCATTGTAAAGCTGCTGCTGGCTGGGATGGTACACGATGTTTCCATCCTGATCCAGAATAAACACGTATCCCTTGTCCCCTATGCTGTTCTGGTCACACAGCTCACTGATGGCGCTGTAGTTCAGGTCTATAAATACCACGCCGTCACTGTTCCCAGTTCCATAGAAATTATGTACTTCCCGGCTTAAAGTGATCACCCATGGGCGCTGCCCCTTGATCACATGCTGCACATGGGAAGAGGTGAGATTGTACTGGTTGTAATTATCCACTGCATTTGTATACCATTCCTGGGTAGACAAATCCAGATCCGGGTTAATGGCCTGGTAGCCACTGTTGATCAGCATAACCCCGTCCTTCTGAACGATTCCGATATTGCAGATATCTCCGCGGCCCTTCAGAATGGTGCTGAACTGTTCCAGAAGACGCTTTTTGTGGCCTTCCTTTACCGCATCGTCTTCCCCGATTTTCTGATACAAAAGCTGGTAGGCATCCTGGCTCTTTGCAATAACGGAAGCAATATTGTCCATGTAAGTAATATAAGAATCAATGTTCTGGTTCAGCTGTTTGATAATGGTCTGGGTATAGATTGCGGAATTCTCATAAATCGCAGAATTGGTGTATCTTACGGAAACAAAAGTAGCCACGATCACGGCACAAAGGACCAGCACAGAAACTGCTGCAAATATAGTGCTCTGAATACTTTTGAATCCGATGGAAAAATTTATATTTCTGTGCTTTTTGTTCATGGGCATCTCCCTGCTTACTCAATCGTCTCCCAGTTCTTGTCTGACTGGAAACTGTCCTGAAGCTTCTTCGAGACATGAATCTGTTCATCTGCGGTAATCAGTATCACATCAAATTCATCCTGGTGCTGCTGCCAGAACTGAACCGCCTTATCATAGCCCATAATATAAAGGGCTGTAGACAATCCGTCTGCAAGCGTTCCGTCCGGGGACACAATGGTCACGGACAAAAGATCGTTCTCTGCCGGATATCCAGTCCTGGGATCTATAATGTGGATATACGTTTTACCATTCTCCTCAAAATACCGCTCATAGCCGCCGGAGGTTACAACCGCTTCATCCTGCACCTGAAGAACCCCTGCATAATCCTGCTGGCTGCCCTTGGGATCACGGATCCCCACTCTCCAGCTGCTGCCATCTGGCTTCGTCCCTATCGCCTGGATATTTCCGCCCAGGGACACCATCGCAGAAGAAACTCCATATTCCTGAAAAATTTCGGTCAGTTTTTCTCCTGTATAGCCTTTGGCAATTCCTCCAAGATCAATCTGCTGGCCTTCTCCAAGAGTTACGGCATTGCCGCTTATTTCTACCATTCCTCCATCCACATAAGGAAGAAGGTTCTCAATCTCTTCCCCGGATGGAACATGATACTCCCCAGTAGGAAAGCCCCAAAGCTCCATGAGAGGATAAATCGTATCGTCAAAAAGGCCGTCTGTTTTCTGGAAGATTTCTTTCCCACGCTGGATAATTTCCGCCAGATCATCTGAAACCTCAAGACTGCCCAGCTGATTCAGGGCATATACCTGGCTTTCTTCATTTTGTGCTGATAAAAGTGCATCCAGTCTCTGCACTTCCTGGGCTGCCTTTTCTACTGCCTGCTGACCGCCCCTGCCATATGCAGTGAACTCCATGTAAGTGTCCATGGCAAACAGCTGCTTCTGGTACTTTTCATTTTTGCTGTAATTCTGATACAAGCCTGCCGCTGCGATCAATGTACATACACACACGCCAGCTATCATCACCAAACGTTTTTTCATACAGATCTTTTTTCCCTTGCATATTCTGTCGGTGTCTTGCCTGTCATTTTCTTAAAGGAAATACTGAAATAATGAGGGTCGGAAAATCCTACCATCTCTGCAATCTCGTAGTTCTTAAGAGTAGTCTGCTCCAGAAGTTCCTTGGCTTTCTCCATTCGGATGCGGCTGAGAAATTCCAGGAATGTTCCACCTGTGGCTTCTTTGAAGATGGTGCTGAAATAACTGGTGCTGATATTCAGATAAGAGCAGATATCATTCAGGCTTAATTCCTGTTCCATATAATGACCGCGAATGTATTCCATTGCAAGCACGGCCTGCTTCTGTCCGCTGGAGCTGTTCATGGAGGAACATCTCTCAAATACTTCATGCACATAATTCTCTGCCAGCAAAAAAGCCTCATCAAAGGTCTTCTGTTCGGTCACCTTGCCCATCAACAGCTCTCTTTTGTGAAACAGGTCTTCGCCGCCAGAGGTCACAGCTTCCCAGCAGCTTCCCGCATGACGCAGGATCATCTGAAGGCACACACATGCCTGACTTTTGTCTGCTCTTGCATTTTTGATTTTTTCTTTCATGTCAGACAGGGCATGGTTTACTGCCTGAAGATTCCCGTTTCGGATTCCATTTGTCATTTCATTTAATGACTGCTGCAGGGAAAGGCTTCTTTCCTCTTTTTGCTCTTCTGTGTCAATCAGAAGATTACCGCCTAACAGGTAACGGAGTCCAATTGCGTTCTCTGCCTGCTCGTGGGAATGGATCAGCTCTTCCGGATTTTTAACCCAACCTCCAATTCCGGCGGAAACCTCGATTCCAATTACTTCTTTTACTTTATTCTGAATTTCTTCACAGATTTCATAGGTTTCCTGGGAAAATTCCCTGCAATGATCTCCCATAAAGAGAATGCACACCCGGTTATTGCCTTCCTGATATGCAATTCCGGCTCCTCTTCCGGTTACGATTTCATCTGCCACATTGAACAGAACAAATGCCATCAGGGCACTTTCCTGCCTTTTCTCCATATCAATCTCATGAATCTCGGAAAACAGATCCATATCAAATACAGCCACCCGGTAGGAGGAGCTGTCCATGTAAATCCCCATCTTCGCCAGTTCATCCAGGCTTTTCTGAACATCTCTGGTACAGCCAACCAGTGCCTCAATTGCTTTTGAACGGATCACGAGGGCATTTTTATGGTAGTCCTGAGAGGTTTTGGTCAGAGATTCTAATTTCTCCTTCTCTTTGCGCTGCTGGTCAACCTTCTCTTTCATTTTGCCGATGACTTCCCGAAGTTCCATGGCAGTAACCGGCTTGAGCATATATTCACTTACATTGTACTGGATTGCCTTCTTGGCATACTCAAATTCCCCGAAGCCGCTGAAAATCACAATCACAATTTCCGGATAATAATCATGGAGAAAATGACTTAATTCCATGCCATCCATATATGGCATCAGAATATCGGTAAGAACAATATCCACCGGATGAGTCTTCACAAAATCGACAGCCTGCTTCCCATTCTCGCAGTCTCCCACCAGTTCACAATCCATAGATTTCCAGTCAATATTCTCCTTAATCGCATCACGTACCAGGATTTCATCATCCACAAGTAAAATTCGATACATCGTTTTTGCTTTCCCTTTCTGTCTGTTATTCGTATGTATCTGATCGGCTCCCCCCGGTGCCGGTCTGCACCATATTTCCTTCAAAATATTTACCAAATATCATATTATCACATGCCATATCATTATGCAAACTAAACAACTAAGAGTGTGTAAATTTCCTGTATCACTGGTTACTGTTCACTCCGTTCACAGCAACACGCTTCGCGATGCACAGAAATCATGCTTTGCATGATTTCGCGCCGCAATTCTCGGGTTTTTTGTGAACTTTGTTCACAGAAAACACCTCGCGGAATATTACCAGTGAGCAGTAACTATCGCTGTTCACTTCATGCCCAGTAACCTTTCCCTTTGGGCAGCAAAAGCTGCAAAGTTGTCCCTTGCTTCAAGGACTTTGCAGCTTTTGTGTGGTATCTTATTATTTTGCAGCTTATATGATATTCATGTTATTTCACAATAACGCCGTCCTCATCCCACAGGTCGTGCCAGTCTTTAGCGCCTTCCCACAGGAATACATGACCCTTGATCAGACGGTTGTTCTTGTCTAAGGAACGGATTGTCTCCATCTCCGCATCTGTCAGCGGATCTTCTGTTACGCACTTCAGATTCATGGTGTAGTTCTTCTCCTTCAAAGAGAATGGAATCGGAGAAACGCCTCTCTGTACTGCCCATTTGATGCAGATTACTGCCGGATGAACACCGTGTGCCTCCGCAATAGCCTTCAGCTCTGGCAATTCGATATCCGCAATATCCTCTGGCATCTTGTCACGCTCTGGACGCTCCGGGGAACCGATTGGACAGAATCCCACTACTTCAATGCCCTGTTTCTGGCAGTACTCAAACAGCTCTGGCTGCTGGAAGCATGGATGAAGCTCCATCTCAATTGCTGCTGGTTTGATTCTGCAAAGAGGAAGAACTGCCTCAAGCTTCGGAATGGTCATATTGGACATACCAATGTGCTTGGTCAGGCCCATATCTACCAGACGCTCCATCTGACGCCAGGTCTTCATGAAACGCTCTACTGTAAATGGCTTGGAATCAGGGTTTCTGGAATCCACATCGCAGTGAGGTGCATGATAGTTCGGGAATGGCCAGTGAACATAGTACATATCCAGGTAGTCCAGCTTCAGATCCTTCAGTGTCTTAGCACAGGCAATCAGTACATCTCCATCACCATGCATGTCATTCCATACCTTGGATGCGATAAACAGGTCCTCTCTTTTTACAACACCTTCTGCAAACGCGTCAGCAAAAAACTGTCCGATCATATCCTCGTTGCCATAGCAGGCAGCGCAGTCAAAGGAACGGTAACCTACACGGATTGCGCCAGCCACTGCTGCAGAAACAGCGTCTGCATCTGCATGGTCACTTCCAAATGTTCCCATTCCTACTGCTGGCATCTTCGCGCCAGTATAAAGTGTTCTCTGCGGAACAATTGCCGGATCGATCATTGTCATCTTTTTATCCTCCTTAACATTTCGCACATTTTTGCGCATTAATTTATAGTTTTACACCCATGGAGCATGTTTTGAAAATCCTTTCCACAATCCACATGCCATACTTTGTGGAAATTCAGTTTCCACAGCTCCCTATTCTTCTTATTACAGTCTGGTAATTTCAATCTGAGGAAGCAATTTCTCCATATCCTCCATTACGAAAAATCCAGTCTCTTCACGCATTGCCGCTGCTGCAGAAATGGCACTTGCAAGACGCAGGGTCTCCTCCAACGGGAGTCCCTTGGATAAACCAAGGGCAAAGCCTGCGATCATGGAATCGCCGCATCCTACTGTATTCACTGCATCTATTTTCGGAACACGGGCACGGAAAATTCCATCATCTCCCACTGCAAGGGATCCGTCTGCACCAAGGGAAACAGCCACGATCTTCACGCCTCTCTCGTGGATTGCCCTGGCAGCTTCGATAATCTCGGAAATATCATCACAGCGTTTGCCTGTAAGCATACGGATTTCATCAATATTTGGCTTAATCATGGTAGGAATTGCCTCAATTCCCATCTCAAGAAGCTTGCCGCTGGTGTCCAGGATCACTGGAATTCCAGCATCCTTCACAATTTTTACAAGGCGCTGATATGCAGTTCCATCCAGTCCCTTGGGAACACTTCCTGACATGGCTACTACCTTGGCTTCCTGAACCAACTGGCGAAACTTCGCCTCAAAACCAGCGAAATCCTCCTCAGTCAAAGTAAATCCAGGTTCCAGGAATTCGGTCTGTACCTGATTCACTTCATCCCAGATATTGATGCAGGATCTGCTCTCCGCATTCACATGGTAAAAAGCACTCTTGATTCCAAAAGGCTTCAGTGCATCCTCAATATAGGCACCAGCGTGGCCCCCCGCAAATCCGGTAGCCACTACTTCTGCTCCATAGATGGAAGCTGGCTTGGACACATTCAGTCCCTTGCCTCCCGGTACATAGGTGCACTCTTTCACACGATTTACCTCGCCGGTACGAAAGCCCTCTACTACGTAGCGCTTATCAATTGCAGCATTTAATGTTACGGTCAGTATCATATGCTCAGTCCTCATTCATCAGAAGAATCTTGCCTTTTACAAGGCCAGGTGTCTTATAAAGCTGGAATGCTTCCTGTGCCTGGCTCATAGGCATCTTGCGATAGATAAATCCCGGGTCAAATTTCAGCTGTCCGGTTGCAAAATAGTGTGCTGTAAGATCCCACTCCTTGCCCGGGAACGGGGAACTGTAGGACATCCAGGAACCTGTCAGCTTGAATTCCTTACGGTTCATGTTCTCCCACTGCTTCGGTGTAAAGGTAAGGTCAGCATGAGGAGTACCGATAAAGCATACATGTGCCTTGTTGGCAGCCAGTTCAAATGCCATATGCATGGTAGGAACTTGTCCTGCTGTCTCAAATACGTAACCATAGCCCTTACCGCCAGTAATTGCCATAGCCTCTTCCATATAGTTCTCTTTGGTGGTATCGATTACAGCGTCTGCACCCATACGTTTCGCAAGGTCAAGACGCTCCTGGCTGATATCAAACACTACAACCTTCTTGGAACCAAAAATCTTCGCCCACTGCATGGTGAAGATTCCGATGGTGCCGCATCCTAAAATTGCCACACACTGTCCGCCCTGATAATCATTCTGAAGAAGTCCGTGAAGGGCAACGGTAGAAGGCTCAAACATAGCTCCCTGCTCATAGGAAATAGATGGATCAAATGGAATGGCATTCTGTTCTGGAATTACTACATAATCCGCATTGCTTCCCTGCTGTCTGGAGCCGATAAAGCTGTAATGCTTGCACAGGGAGAAGTTTCCGTTCTGGCAGTCATCACATTTCATACATGGAAGAAGAGGTGCACCGGATACACGGTCTCCTACTTTTACTTTGGTAACGCCCTCTCCAACCTCTACAACGTCTCCTGAGAATTCATGTCCCAGAACGATAGGATAGAAATGAACGCCGTGATTCAGTACACGCGGTACATCGGATCCGCAGATACCGGAAGCTTTTACTTTAATTTTGACCCAGCCTGGCTTTGCCTGTGGCTCTTCCACATCCTGATACTGAACATCCTCATTTGCAACTACAACTGCTGCTTTCATCTTAAAATACCTC
>CAVJRB010000483.1:0-2609 GCA_963651655.1 bacterium
CTCCTGACATCAATGGGTAATTGTTATTATAATAACGCACTTTCTTTCAGATTTCAACCTATTAAAGTAAAAAACTGTCGTTTTCCCTCCCGTATAGATAAATTTATGCAAATATCCCTTTTATTCACGTATAAAAATGCAGGCTAGTAGTTCCTGCTAAATACAAAAAAGCTCCACCCACTATAGGGTGAAGCCATTTTGTCTTACATAATTGTCAGCTCAGATTATGCAGAAGCCTGCTCTGCTTTCTCAACTTCGGCAATTGCCTGCTTTCTCATAGGAATACGGCAGTTCTTGTTGTTGCCGAACTCTACGATCACATCGTCTTCTGTCATGTCGATGATTACGCCATAGAAGCCGCTTGTGGTCACAACGCTGTCACCAACAGCCATATCGCTGAGCATTGCCTGTACTCTCTTCTGCTCTTTCTTCTGAGGTCTGATCATCAGAAAATACATAATACCGAAAAGTACAACCAGCCATACGATGGTAAATCCCATACTCATTCCGCTTGATGCGTCCATTTGCAAATCCTCCTGTATCTTACTCTTCCCAGGGAATGTGATTCCGGTTCGGAATTCCCCTGAATCTTCCGCCGCCATAATCGTCAGCGCATTATAGTATAATATACACAATAAACGGGAATTCTTCAAGTAGTTTTAGAATTTTTTTATACTCTGCCGTTGATTTTGCCCTCTGCAAAACCAGCCAGGCGCATTTCCTTATATTCCGCGAAATTCCCTGCATCCAGAGCATCCCGGATCTCTTCCATCATATGATTGTAGAAATACAGGTTGTGAAGCACGCAAAGGCGCATTCCCAGCATCTCCTTGGCTTTCATCAGATGACGGATATAGGCTCTGCTGTAATGCTGGCATGCCGGACACTGGCAGCCTTCCTCAATGGGGCGCGGGTCCATTTCATACTTGGCATTAAACAGGTTCATCTTGCCGTGGTTGGTGTACACATGTCCATGGCGTCCGTTACGGCTCGGGTATACACAGTCAAAGAAATCAATTCCTCTTGCAACACCCTCCAGAATATTGGCCGGAGTTCCAACTCCCATCAGATAAGTAGGCTTATCCTGTGGCAGGTGCGGCACAACCTCATCCAGAATGTGGTACATCTGCTCATGGGTCTCTCCAACAGCCAGACCGCCAACTGCATAGCCGTCCAGATCCATTTTTGAAATGGTATCTGCATGAGAAATACGGATATCCTCATAAATTGCGCCCTGGTTGATTCCAAAAAGCAGCTGCTCTTTGTTCACCGTATCCGGCAGGCTGTTCAGTCTGTCCATCTCCTTCTTGCAGCGCTCCAGCCATCTGGTAGTGCGGTCTACAGACTTCTGCACATACTCCCTGCTTGCCACACTGCTGGGACATTCATCAAAAGCCATGGCAATGGTAGAGCCAAGATTGGACTGGATCTGCATGCTCTCCTCCGGTCCCATGAAAATCTTGTGGCCGTCAATATGGGACTGGAAGTAAACGCCCTCTTCCTTGATCTTGCGGAGTCCTGCCAGGGAAAATACCTGGAATCCGCCGGAATCGGTGAGGATCGGTCTGTCCCAGACCATAAATTTATGAAGTCCGCCGAACTCCTTGATCAGCTTGTCTCCGGTTCTTACATGGAGATGGTAGGTATTGGAAAGCTGCACCTGTGTGCCGATGTCCTTTAAGTCCATGGTAGATACAGCGCCCTTGATGGCACCAACCGTTCCCACATTCATAAATACGGGAGTCTGGATGGTTCCGTGTACAGTCTCAAACTGGGCACGCTTTGCGCGGCCCTCTGTTTTCATAAGTGTATATTTCGCCATATATATTTCCTTTCTTCTGCTACAAAACTTTATCTATTATAGCCCGAAATCAACGAAAATTCAACATCTGGCGCAAGAATCCTTGTTAAACTTTTACATTGCCATTTAAGCCTTCATATCGTATAATATTACGGAATATCTTCACTGAAAAGATTAACATATAAATAAGAAAGTTTGCGGACTGTTTTTCATCCCGCGCACATGCCAAAGGCGGCCTTACCTACTCAGTTTGGCCGCAATGAGCACAAACGAGGAGGCATATTTTTTTATATGAGCAATAAATACACTTTAGGAATTGACATTGGTTCCACCACTGTCAAAATTGCAATACTTGACGAAAATGACACCCTGCTTTTCGCAGATTACCAGCGTCATTTTGCCAACATACAGGAGACTCTTGCAGATCTTCTTGAGAAAGCATATGAGAAGCTTGGAGAGCTTACCCTCCATCCTGTGATCACAGGTTCCGGCGGACTTACCCTTGCCAATCACCTTGGGGTTCCTTTTGTCCAGGAGGTTATCGCAGTTTCCACTTCCCTTCAGAAGATCGCACCCCAGACTGACGTAGCCATCGAACTTGGCGGCGAGGATGCCAAGATCATCTACTTCGAGGGTGGCAATATTGAACAGCGTATGAACGGAATCTGCGCCGGCGGTACCGGTTCTTTCATCGACCAGATGGCATCCCTGCTTCAGACAGACGCCACCGGACTGAACGAATACGCCAAGAATTACAAGGCTCTTTACCCCATCGCAGCCCGCTGCGGCGTATTTGCCAAGACAGATA
>CAVJRB010000484.1:0-2679 GCA_963651655.1 bacterium
GGCGTCAGATCCTGAAGGAGATTCTCAATATCCGGCTGAAGACTAACCGGACATTTCTTGATTTTCTTATCTTCTGCCACGATCATTCTCCTCCTTTCGTAAGGCTGATTCTCGGGTCAGCTACCTTATAGAGGAGGTCTACAACCAGGTTCATCAGAATAATAAATGCTGCCAGGAAAATAGTGGTTCCCATAATAACCGGATAGTCACGGTTCTGAATGGACTGTACAAAGTAACGTCCAAGTCCCGGGATAGAGAAAACGCTCTCTACAACGAAACCGCCGCAAAGAGTGAAGGCTACCTGCGGTCCTAAGTATGTAATAACCGGAATCAGGGCATTTCTCAGGGCATGCTTGAAAATGATCTTGTTATTTTTCAGACCTTTGGCACGGGCTGTCTTAATGTATTCCAGGCTTAAGGAATCCAGCATGGCAGAACGTGTCTGGCGGGCTGTGTAGCACATCGGATAAAATCCCAACGCAAAGCATGGCAGCACATAGGCGCGCCATCCCTGTGACGGGTCAAAAATAGACGGAAACAGATTCAGAGCATTGTTTCCTGTCAGTGTAACCAGAAGAACAGATGCCACAACAAAGCTTGGCATGGAAATTCCAAGTGTACAGATCACGCGAAGGATACTGTCTGTAAGCTTGCCGCGCTTAAATGCTGCAAGACATCCAAGAGGTACGCCTACCAAAATCGCCCAGAGAAGCGCAAGCGCACCTACTTTGGCAGATACCGGAAACATATCCACAATAATGTCAAGAACTGCACGGTTCTTCTGCATCTTAAGAGATACGCCGAAATCACCGTGAAGAATATTTTTCAGATACATAAACAACTGTACATAGACCGGCTTATCCAGTCCGTATTTGGCGTTCAGTGCTGCAAGTGTGGTTTCAGAAGGTGTCTTTTCACTGAGCCATGGGCTTCCCGGTACAGCATTCATCAGCAGGAATGTCAGACAGGCTACCAGAAAAATCGTCAGAATTGCCATTCCCAGTCTTTTTGCAAAGTACTTTCCCATTTTTCCTCCTTAATTCACCTGGTTGAAATCTTTCCTTCTTTAATTTCTGACCAGGATTCATTTTTTATAATAAGATATGCAAAAAATTATAGCATTTTCATTCACTTTAGGCAAGTAACTTTTTAAACTTTAGCAGAGTAATTTTGTAATTATTTAAGCTTATAGTGCTTTTAAGCGGCGCTGTCACAGAATTTTTTGGGGTAAAAAATAGAAAGGGGTTCCTTCCCTTTCTATTTTTACCAGTTCTCCTTTTGCCTCATCCGGTTCTGTGTCCTTGCCGCAGCTGATCAGAAATGCCACCATGAGCAGGATGAGCAGCAAAATCCAGCCTTTTTTCCACATAGAAATCTCCATTTCCCATTGAGTAATAGCCTTCTGGCCAGGCGGATTCCCTTTCCGTTGTTCCTGGCGCCTATAACTTCATTATGTACCAAATGGATTTTTGTATGCAAAATATTGAATTTTCTATTTTCTTATCAGAAGCCTTTTTTCCTTATGTAGAATGCAATATCGTGGTAAACCCGTTTCTTATCTGTCTCATTGAGGATCTCGTGGCGCATGCCCGGATAGAGCTTGCCTTTTACGTCCAGATAGCCGGCGTGGCGCATATCCTGCACTGCTTTTGCGAAATGGCGCACATTGATCATACAGGGATCATCTGCACCGCTTACAAAAAGCACAGGCATTTTCGGCTTTGTGCAGTGCCAGTGCTTCACATCGTAGGCGCGCTTCATCAGCTCAAAAAGTGCCAGATATCCATCGTCTGTGAAAGTAAAGCCGCACAGCTCGGAATCGGAATACTCCTGCGCTGCTGCCTTATTGGCACAGATCCAGGAGGTACAGTTCTGATCCTTGCGAAAACGCATTACATTTCCTCCAAAGGACAAGGCCTCAATCACATGGCTTCTGTGAGTCGGGCCGAAAACAGCGCTCTCCGCATGGGCCAGTGCCACGCCTAATGGTCTTGCCGTATTTTTACTTGGGGAACCGCAGATGATCAGCATATCCATACAGTCATCATGATCCCTTGCAAAAGCCCTGACTGCCAGAGAACCCATGCTGTGTCCGAACAGGATCAGGGGCAGATCCGGAAGCTGCTGGTGCATTTCCCGGTTCACCACTTCAATATCCTTCAGAATGGCATCTGCACCGCCGCCATACATATAGCCAAGGTCATCCATGGCGCGGACGCTTTTCCCATGGCCTCTGTGGTCATGGATCACACATACATAGCCTCTTTTTGCCATGTACTCCATAAAAGGAAGATAACGCTCCTTGTATTCGCTCATGCCGTGAACAAGCTGCAGGATTCCCCGGTAAGGCGTCTCGTCCGGAACCACTGCCAGAACGGAAATATCAAGGCCGTCCGCCTCGGATTCTATATAAGCTTCGTATTTTGCACTCATAGTTTTCCGCCTTTCGTTTTTTCTTAGTATAACATGGATGCCCCTGTTTTTCCACTATTTTGACATGCCCTCCTTCGGACAAATGCTTTGACATTACTGTTCACGACCTGCCCAGTAACGCGCTTCGCGATGCACAGAAAGACGAACCTTCTTGTGCAATGCACAAGAAGCAGCGTTTGCTTCGCAAACTTAATTCTCGGGTTTTCTGTGAACTTTGTTCACAAAAAACACCTCGCGGAACATTAC
>CAVJRB010000485.1:0-3255 GCA_963651655.1 bacterium
GATGTGTGTACCATTAATGAGCTTCTTTCTTTATCCCAGAGATTTGAGGTTGCCAAGATGCTGATGGATAAGAGAACTTATCTTGACATCTCTGAGAAGACTGGTGCGTCTACAGCTACCATCAGCCGTGTGAACCGTTCCCTGAACTATGGTAATGACGGCTATGACATGGTATTTAAAAGAATGGAAGAGAAGAAGGAGCAGAATCGTCCGCTGGATCAGAAGGACGAATAAGGAGCTTTGAAGTTCCCGCTCTGGAAATGACAGACAATAGAACAGAACTTGCATGTACAAAAGAAAACCCGCGGATCATTGGAGGATGATTTGCGGGTTTTGTGGCGGTGTGGGGAGAGAAGTTTTATTTCTCTTTTGTTTTCTTGGAGGATTTATCCTCTGCGGGGGAGATGTCATCGATCATTTTCTCAATGATCATCTTCTTGATATAGACGTCGAAGCTCATCAGGCAGATAAAGCTGAATCGCTTTAAGAATTCCTGGTCCTCCTCGTCTGCATCCTGGAAGGTGGCGCTGGAGAAACGGTAGTCCTTGAGGACATTCTTGATCAGCTGGTCGATCTTGCGGTTCTCCATGCCAAAAACTTCATTATATACGTAGGTCATGTCTTTGCCAGGCTCGCCTTTGAAATATTTCTCTGTGATAGGCCCCAGAAGCTTCTGGATGTCTGTGATGGACAAAATATTCTTAAAATAATAGATGAAGATCAGCATGAGAAGATGATCCTTGGAGTAACGCTTCTTCTCCGGGGAAGGGAGAAGATTGTTCTTCGCATAGTTGTTGATCATGGTCTTGGTGAGGATCTTGTCATCCTCATGGCGCTTGGTGGATGCAAGCTCGTCCTCCATGAAGGTTGTGACCTGATCCATGTAAAGATCAATGTTTGGGAGATCTTCTGGCTTTATATAATCCATTCCGGAAATGTGGTCCAGAATGCTTCTGAATACGGATTTATCGTCTTCTGTCATTTTTTATCACCTCTGCTCCCTATTATATAGTTTTTAAAACTACTTGTAAACTTTTTTTTTCAGTTTCTGTAAAAATGAAGAGAAGAGAATCGAAACTATGTTTGCTTTTTTGCATGTGCGGGGTTGTGGGGAAAGAGGATTTCATGTATAATGAAATTCACTGTTATGGTTACCCATATGAGACAATGAATCTAGAACTTTTTTATACAGGAGAAAATAGATGAGCATATATGACACATTAAATCCGCCCCAGCGCGAGGCAGTAGCGCAGACGGAAGGACCGGTGCTGATTCTGGCTGGTGCAGGGTCAGGCAAGACCAGAGTGCTGACACACAGAATCGCCTACCTGATGGAAGAGATGGGCGTCAATCCATGGAACATCCTTGCCATCACGTTTACTAACAAGGCAGCCCAGGAAATGAGAGAACGTGTGGACAAGCTGGTGGGATTTGGTTCCGAGAGCATCTGGGTGTCCACCTTCCATTCTGCCTGCGTGCGGATCCTGCGCAGACACATTGACAATCTGGGATATGACACCAATTTTACCATCTACGATACAGATGACCAGAAATCCCTGATGAAGGATGTGTGCAGGAAGCTGAACATTGACACCAAGGTGTATAAGGAGCGGTCCCTTCTGGCTCAGATTTCCCATGCCAAGGACGAACTGCTGACGCCGGATGATATGGAGATGAAGGCAGCAGGGGATTATAATATGAAGAAAGTAGCCTCTGTTTACCGGGAATATCAGGCTGCCCTTCGCAAGAACAACGCCCTGGATTTTGATGACCTGATCGTGAAAACGGTGGAGCTTTTCCAGAACTGCGGCGCTGTGCTGGAGTACTATCAGGAGCGGTTCAAATACATTATGGTAGACGAGTACCAGGATACCAACACCGCGCAGTTTAAATTTATCAGCCTTCTGGCACAGAAATATGAGAACCTGTGCGTGGTGGGTGATGATGACCAGTCCATCTACAAGTTCCGCGGGGCAAATATTGGAAATATCCTTGGCTTTGAGCGTGTTTTCCCAGATGCAAAGGTAATCCGTCTGGAGCAGAACTACCGTTCCACCAAGAACATTCTGAACGCTGCCAACCAGGTGATCGCCAACAACACGGAGCGTAAGGCCAAGACTTTGTGGACGGAGAACGAAGAGGGAAGCAAGGTGCATTTCCGCCAGTTTTTCAATGCTTATGAGGAAGCGGAATATGTAGCCGGGGAGATTGGCAGGATGAAGAGGGAAGGAATGGGAAGCTACCGGGACTGCGCCATTCTTTACCGCACCAATGCCCAGTCACGAATTTTCGAGGAGAAATTTATTGCAGCCAACATTCCCTATAAGCTGGTAGGCGGTGTAAACTTCTACGCCCGTAAGGAGATCAAGGATCTTCTGTGCTATCTGAAAACCATCGACAATGCCAGAGATGACCTTGCCGTGCAGAGGATCATCAATGTGCCGAAGCGCGGAATTGGTGCGACTACGCTTGGACGTGTCCAGGATTATGCGGATAATATGGGAATCAGCCTGTATGAGGCTCTTCGGGTGGCAGAGGAGGTTCCTTCCATTGGAAGAAGCCTGTCCAAGATTGACGGTTTTGTCACGTTTATCCAGAGCCTGAAGAGCAAGGCGGATGTGCTTTCTGTGGAAGAGCTGCTGCAGGAGGTGATTGATGCTACCGGATATGTGGCAGAGCTGGAGGCTGAGGATACCGAGGAATCCAGAGCCAGAATCGAGAACATTGATGAGTTGATTTCCAAAACTGTGGCTTATCAGGAAGCTATGGAAGAGCAGGATCAGCCGGCTACGCTTTCCGGGTTCCTGGAAGAGGTGGCGCTTGTGGCTGACATTGATACGGTAGATCCGGACCAGGACTATGTACTGCTTATGACTTTACATAGCGCCAAGGGGCTGGAGTTTCCAAAGGTGTTTATGGTGGGAATGGAGGACGGCATTTTCCCAAGCCATATGACCATCAGCTATGGAGATGACGGAGAACTGGAAGAGGAGCGCAGGCTTTGCTACGTGGGAATTACCCGTGCCATGAAGGATCTGACGCTGACATGTGCACAGCAGAGAATGATCCGCGGGGAAACCCAGTACAATAAGGTTTCCCGTTTTGTAAGAGAGATTCCCCGTGAGCTTGTGGATCTGGGACATACCATCCAGGAGAAAAAGCCGAAGGCCGAGGATCTGATCCCAACCCCGACCAAGTATTCCAAGATGAAGGAGATTCTCCAGAGCCGTAACTACAAACCAAGGGAATTTAAGG
>CAVJRB010000486.1:0-25655 GCA_963651655.1 bacterium
TTTGTAACCATGTGTCATCATCAATAAGACCGTTGGTAAATGCTTGCTGCAAAGTTTCACGCGGAGAGCCAACTGCAAAATTAAGAATTCCCATTTTTTTGATCAGGATATCTTTCATAACCTTCCAGGAGATGTCGAAGGTGAGACTGAAATTTAGAACAGTTCCTTCGAGAACAAAATCGGCCTGGGGGTCGGCTGTTTTGCTTTTGGCAAGATTGGAGAGGCTTTTGCAGAAAGTGTTATATCGGTTAATAAATTTGTTTTCCATATTTTTTTATATCCTCCAATAAATACTCATTTCTTATGCTGTCAAAGTCAAAAATATCAATTTTCCTTAACGTTTCAATTTGCAGAAGATCATCTTCTAACTGCATTAGATTATCGCAGCCGTATACTACAAAATCAATATCGCTGGTGGGGGTGGCTGTTCCTGTGGCGAAGGAGCCGAATAAATCAAGGCGCTTCACGTTGTTCTTTTTACAAATCGCGGTAACTTTCTCAATGATTTCAGAAATCGGCATTACATTCATGAGCTGATCTTGTCCTTTCTTACCCAGGATATTTTACTAAAAATATGATAGCAGTTTCTACTGGTTAATTCAACTCTAAAACGATTTTCCTTGTAAAATGAATCTATAAAGGCTTATGTTCTGTATTATGTCCTTAAAAGTGTATTACAACTACAATTTTAAGGCCTTAAAAATGATGACGTACTACATTAATTCCGCCTTAAAAGTGTTTTCGCAAGTGTTTAAAGGAAGTACATGGGGCAGAAATAGAAAAAACTTTGATAAAAATACTTACAAATATATCAAAATAAGGATATATCCATCACCGCACTGTTGCTAAGATAATCTTATAAAAATACGAAATGTGAGGTTTTCAGATATGAGCGATATGGTGAGAAAATATAGCGGTACTACAGACTGTAGTGTGACTGACAGAGAGATTCGTAATCGTAAGATTGCGAGGAAAGCGGCGGCAGAGGGAATGGTTCTGCTGAAAAATGATGGGATTTTGCCGCTGGACAAAAATGATAAAATTGCTTTGTTTGGCGGCGGAGCAGTGGCGACTGTAAAGGGCGGTACAGGTTCCGGAGATGTAAATGAGCGTGAGGTGGTAAGTATTTACCGTGGCTTTCAAGATGCGGGATTTACGTTTGCCAATAAGGAATGGCTGGATGGCTATGCAGCTGTTTACCAGGAAGAGCGTCTTTGCTGGCGGGATATGCTGCAGGAAAAATTAAAAGACGCGGTTGGAATGGAAATTCTGGATATTTATTCTACCAATCCTTTTCATATGCCAGCTGGTGCGGCAATGAAACAAAGTGATGTGGATGGCGCAAAAGCCGCATTTTACGTGATCAGCCGTAAAGCCGGGGAAGGTGCTGATCGCTTTAAGGAAGCTGGGGACTATGATTTAACCAGAAACGAAAAAGAGGAACTGGCCTGGCTGAATGAGCATTGCGAAAATTTGGTGGTAATCATTAATGCAGGCGGGCTGATTGACCTGTCTGAGATTATGAAGCTTTCCCATCTGAAAGCCCTGCTCAGTATCGTACAGCCTGGCATGGAGGGCGGCCATGCACTGGCTGATCTTGTGACTGGCGAGGTGACACCTTGCGGGAAACTGACCGATACCTGGGCAAAAGATTATTTTGCTTTTCCGGGAGCAGGAACATTCAGCCATATGAATGGAAATGTGGAGAAGGAGTATTATCAGGAAGGGATTTATGTGGGGTATCGCTACTTCGACAGCTTTGAGAAAGAAGTAGAGTTCCCATTTGGATTTGGACTTTCTTATACAGAATTTGCAATTGAAAATGAGGCGGTCAGTGTACAGGTTGAAGAGTCTCAAATTTGTATAACAGCTACAATCAAAAATACCGGAAGCGTTTACTCAGGCAAAGAGGTTCTCCAGGTCTACGCAACCTGCCCGCAAACTGGTCTGGAAAAAGAATATAAGCGCCTTTGTGGATTTGCGAAAACCGATTTACTTGCACCCGGAGAATCTCAGAAAGTCCAGGTAAGCTTTGGCGAAAAAGCTCTGGCATCCTTCAGTGAAAAGGATAGTGCCTGGGTAGTGGAAGCTGGAAAATATGGAATCTGGGCAGGAAATTCTTCTGAGAATATCGCTCTGGCAGCAGTTCTGGAAGTGGCAGAGACTACAGTAATCGAAACAGTGGAACACATTTGTCCGGTACAGGAAGAGTTGACCGAATTAGAATGCAGCAAAGAACTGCGTCTGAAGAAAGAGCAGCAGTGGCATCAGCTGGCAGAAGAGAAAGACGTTCCTGTAATTTCCTTCGCCCCGACTCTCTTTGAAAAGAAAGAAATTTCCAGACCAGACACATGGAAGAAAGCAGAAGAAATTACAGAAAAACTGACCGATGAGGAACTGATTGCCATGGTAATCGGCGAGATCAGCAAAGGTCAGGGACAGGCTCTTGGTTCTGCTGGAAATATGGTTCCGGGAGCTGCCGGCGAGACAAGCAGCATATTGAAAGAAAAATACCAGATTCCAGGTGCTTCCATGGCAGATGGCCCGGCAGGAGTTCGCCTTATCCGTTCTTATCAGGTGGACAAAAAAACAGGCGAGATTTACAGTGAGGGAATTCTGGATGCGCTGGAGGGCGGTTTCCTTGCTTCTGGTAAAAAGTATGAGGACGCAGAAACCTATTATCAGTACTGCACAGCCATTCCGGTTGGAACACTGCTTGCCCAGACCTGGGATGTAAGGCTGTTGGAAGAAGTGGGAAAAGCAGTGGCAGAGGAGATGCAGGAATTTGGAATTTCCTGGTGGCTGGCTCCTGGAATGAACATTCACAGAAACCCGCTTTGCGGACGAAACTTTGAGTACTACTCCGAAGACCCGCTAGTAAGCGGAAAAATGGCAGCGGCTATCACAAAGGGAGTACAGAGTGTGCCTGGCGTGGGAACCACCATCAAACATTTTGCATGCAACAACCAGGAAGACAATCGTATGGGCGTAGACAGTATTGTATCAGAAAGAGCTCTTCGTGAAATCTATCTGCGTGGCTTTGAAATTGCAGTGACAGAAGCCCAGCCTATGGCAATTATGACCTCCTACAACCTGGTGAACGGCGTTCACGCTGCAAACAACAAAGACCTTTGCACACAGGCTGCCCGAAAGGAGTGGAATTTCCAGGGAATTATCATGACCGACTGGACCACCACCGAAGCCCACGGAGGAAGCATCTCCTGGAAATGCCCATGGGCAGGAAACGACCTGATCATGCCAGGCGGAAATCATGATGTGGAAGGAATCAAAAAAGCCCTGGAAAACGGCGACCTCACAAGAGAAGAGCTGAAAGCCTGTGTAACCAGACTGCTGAATGTAATTCTGCAGACACTGGCATGTGAGTGTGGGGACGCATATGGGGCGCAGTTTGAAGCAGAAAAAAGATGAAACGATTACGTGAACTTTTCGCCCCGGTAGATATGACTGCCGGGGCGCCCTGGAAGAAAATACTGGTGTTTATGATTCCCATGCTGATCGGGAACATTGCACAGCAGATGTACAATGCGGCAGATAGTGTGGTTGTGGGAAAATATCTAGGGGATCATGCACTGGCTGCTGTGGGAAATGCAGGCCCAATCATCAATTTATTAATTGTATTGTTTGTGGGAATTGGTATGGGAGCAAGTATTGTAGTCTCCCAATATCTGGGAAAAAGAGACCGGGAGGCTCTGTCCTTTGCAATTGGAAACTGCATCATCCTTACTGCGATTTCTGTTGGAATTGTAATGGTACTTGCAATCTTATTTACCAGACCATTGCTGGATGTGCTGAACACTCCGGAAAGCATTAAAGAATGGTGTGAGAGTTATCTGCTGATTATGCTCCTTGGCTCGGTAGGACTTGCCTATTACAATATTCTCAGCGGCGTTTTGCGCGGACTGGGAGATTCCATGTCAGCGCTTGTTTATCTGCTGGTGGCTTGCGGGCTGAATATTGGATTGGATATTTTATTCGTAGCAAGATTTCAGATGGGTGTAAATGGAGCCGCATGGGCAACGATTCTGGCCCAGGGAATCTCAGCCGTTTTGTGTTTTCATAAGCTGCTTCATATGAAGAACTTTTTTGAATTAAAGAAATCACATGTTTGCTGGAAGAAAAAATATGTAAGGGAAATTGTTGAAATGGGTGTGCCAAGCGGACTGACCCAGGTCATTATGTCTATGTCCATGCTGGCAGTTCAATCCCTGACAAACAGCTTTGGCGAAGCTGTAATTGCGGCCAATGTAATTGTTGCCCGTGTGGACGGCTTTGCAACTATGCCGGCACTTTCCTTTGGCACAACAATGACCACCTACGCCGGGCAGAATGTGGGCGCTGGTTTTCATAAGCGGGTAAAAGACGGAGCAGTACAGGGAAGCATTCTGGCTGCGGGAATTTCAGTTGGGATAACGGCATTGCTTTTGGTGTTTGGACGTTCCTTTATGGGGATTTTTACGAATACAAAGGAACTGGCAGAACTGAGCTATCGCTTTATGTGCATGCTTTCCATTGGATATATTGTTTTTTCCGTAATCCAGGTTCTGTGCGGCGTCATGCGCGGAGCTGGAAATCCTATGGCAACGATGTGGATTTCTGTGGCGGCCACATTCCTGATCAGGCTTCCGCTGGCTTATCTTATGGTATGGCTGTTTGGAATGGTGCTGACGCTGGTGCTTTATAAGCGGGAAAAATATTGACTTGTTTTAGAAAAGAGGGAATTCAGATGCTTATTGAAAAAATAAAGATTTACGAAAACAGAGAAGATGTAACATTAACTGCATATGTCATTGAAGAACAGGGAGAGCTTCATGGAATCGGCGCTCGTCCAGCAGTATTAATCTGTCCTGGCGGCGGTTATCTGAATTGTTCCGATCGTGAGGCAGAGCCTATTGCGCTGAAATTCACCGCAATGGGATATCACGCATTTGTGCTTAGGTATTCTACATACGGAGAAGGAGCAAAGGAAATTTACCGAAATCCGGATGTGGTGCTTCCGATAAGAGAAGAGTGCCTGTATCCGGCTCAGCTTCTGGAGACAGGAAAGGCTATGCTGATTATTCGGGAACATGCTAAAGAATGGGAAGTGGATGTTGACAGAATTGCAGTGTGCGGATTTTCGGCTGGGGCGCATAATGCGGCGCTGTATAGTGCAGCCTGGCATACAGATCTTTTATCCGGACATTTCGGAGTGGATAAAGCATTGTTTCGTCCAGCGGCAGCGATTTTGTGTTATCCTATGAATGATTATGTTGATTTTGAAGAGTTAATGAAAAATGTGAAGATGACACCTACGGACAAGGCAATGTTCCGTGCCTGCAATATTGCTTTGTTTGGAGAATTAAATCCATCTGAGGAAAAGCGAAGAATGCTCAGCCCCGGAAGGCTGGTTACCGAGTTCATGCCGCCAACATATATCTGGTCAACCGCCGGGGATAACGTAGTGCCGATTCAGCATAGTATTCGGCTGGCGCATGCACTGGCTGACAAAAAGATTCCATTTGAGATCCATATTTTCGAAGAGGGGCAGCATGGACTTGGAGCAGCAGACCAGACATCTGCGGCTGTTTCCGAACAGATAAATCCGGAAGCTGCCAAATGGGTAGAACTTGCAGATACCTGGCTGAAAAAACGCTTTGCATTAAAAATGCTCCCGCCAATCACGGAAGAAGAGTATTTAAAGATGATTGGAGTGCTGTAAGAGAACAGCCAGTTTCCTGTTAAAGTTACTTGGAAACTGGCTGTTTTTGTGCTGCAGGAGGCGAACTGATTATGATCTCACTCAGTCCTTACTGTTAGGAAACAGATCTTCTGCATTATAAGATTTCAGTTCTTTTCCCCAGATGGTCATCGTGTATTCCAGTGTTTTTTCCTGATACTCAACATAGAGCATTTTCTTTGGCGGCCATTTGACGATCATGTCGAAGCGCTCTTTTTCAGTCATTTTCTTAGGGGAAAAGTAGATGTACTTGTGTCCGGTTTTGGATTTTTTGCGGCTGAAAACATTTTCACCAACCAGGCCAAGTTCCTGGATGTCGGACCATGGAACCGTTT
Organism: bacterium; assembly: GCA_963651655.1. Classification (GTDB taxonomy): domain Bacteria; phylum Bacillota; class Clostridia; order Lachnospirales; family Lachnospiraceae; genus Blautia_A. The sequence continues at coordinate 6,073 of CAVJRB010000486.1, forward strand.
TCTTTCCCAGACCGAGGAAGGAGCGGGAGACGGATACATCGGTGACCGTGACGGTTGCCGCGTTTTGCCAAAATAAGAATGCAAATATGGCGGCAACGACCAGAAAAACTGGTGCTTCTGGATACATGGAATGAATCAGATAATAGATTCCGAATCCGCCCATGAAAACAACCATAAAGCCAGAGAGAATTGCTTTTGTTTTGTTGACGATAAATTTCATAATAAACCTCCTGTCTACGCCTGGGTAACATGCTGCTTCCTGTAAGCACCAGGCGTATTATCTTTATATTTCTTAAAAATTCGAATATAGTTTCGTGATGACCCAAATCCGCATTCCGTGCTGATGTCATTCACTGTCTTATCTGTGTGAAGCAGCAGTTTAATGGATTTCTCCAACCTGTACTCATTTACATATTCAAACAGTTTAATTCCCAGATTCTTGCTGAAAATAGTGCTGAGATAATTGGGCGCAATTTTCAGGTTTTCTGCAATTTCCTCCAGGGAAAGATCTGGATTGCTGTAATTCGCATCAATATACTCCTGGGCAGCTATGATGTAAGGGTTTCGCTGTCTTTTCAGTGTTTCAGAAAAATCCTGACACAGGGTGTTCAATGCTGCCAGCAGAGCTTCCTGTAATTCATCACTGGTAGTCCCGTTTTGAATTATAATAGACAGGTCATCATAAACATTGGAAAGATGGCTGTCATTTACAAATGGATAAGAAAGCATATGGCTGGTAACAGCGCTGATCAGCCTTCGGCTTAATTCTTCCTGGGCGGTCAGTTCTGTTTCTGAAAAAATATTCCGCAGGGTTCGTTCAATCAGGCTGGGAAGCCCGTCCTCCCGATTTTCCCAGATCAGCTGTGCAATCTGAGTGGCGCGTCGTTCAATACGTTCGAATGTATCAGAAGCCATCTGCTGCTCGTTGGCCTGGGAGGAACTATGACCATCTGCATTCGTTTCTGAATCAGAAATGGATGCAGACTCAGAAAGCGATACATTATCAGCAGTCTGGAACATATGGTCTGAATCCTGCTCAATTGGATTCATGGATTCCATAGCTGATTTTCGAATTTCATCCTGGAGCGTGTTTTCAACAGCTGGAGTGCGTTCAGTTGGTGCAGCTGGTGGAAAACTATGCGAAAATCCAGTTGTGTTTGTGGAAAATCCATTTGTCTGTGCCTCCACTTGATAGTGCATGGATTTAAACGCTTCATTATAAGAGAAGGATAAATCCAAAATGGAGCTGTACATATGTCCAAAAGCCACTGCCATAGGCAGATGCAGGAAAGAGATTCCTTCGTTGATCTGCTGTGTCAGGGCGTTGATCCTTGTTTTTCCCTTGGCAATGGATGTTCCAGCCGGGAAAGAGGCAATGATGATAAAGGATTTCTCATCAAAAAGAAACGCACAAAGATTACACTGATGTTTTTCCTTGAATTTTTCAAATACTGAATTCAGCATATTCAGTATCTTATAGCGTCCGTCAGCTGTGATAAATTCGGTGGTTGTCTGATGCAGGATACCGGCAATGTAGATGTCATCCAGCTGAAAACCATAACCGGTATTAGCAAGTGTAAGTTGTGCTTCTTCGGGCTCTATTGGTTCACCCACGATTACTTTGGCGAAAAGGTGGGAAATTGCTTCTGTGGAAGTTGCACTGATGATATTTTTCATAACAGCATTTTCTGTGGTGAGAGATGCAACTTTCTGGTCAATCTGTTCCGTTAAATCCTGCACTGATTGTGGGATGGATACTTCCAGCTGCTTTATCGTATGAAATGCTTTTCCAGCGGCTTTTTCGTAGCGCCGCTTCATCATCAGGACGACAATGATTGTCAGCAGCAAGGTACCTGCAAGAAGCGTCAGGTACATAAAAGGAGAACGCTTTGCCTGGCTTGGAAGGGGCAGCTGTTCCATTTCCAGAAGATACTGAAGCCCGGTGATATCGGAATTGCAGTAAATGTAATTGGAATTACCTGCCTGCTCAGTATTCTGATCCTTTGTGGTAAAATGAATCAGTTGAGAGTAATTTTCTTTGGCAGGACGGGCTGAGTTGGAAAAAAGCAAAGTATTATGAGCATCATAAATACTTACATTATAGGGGATCATTCCATTCGCTCTGTATATAAAGGAAGAGAATGCGTCATCGTCCATAAGGAAAAACATTGTGGAATAAGAGGAACCAGACAATGTTGTGAGATCCTTGGAGAAAACTACATAGTCTTCATATTTAAATAAGAAAGTATTGAAGCCTTCGCTGGACAGGCTGTTTTTGTCAACAGAGTTGCTGTTGTAGTTGTATACCAGATCCTTCAGAAGGGCATTAAGGTCGGAATCTGAAATCTTTTCTGTCTGGCTGGCCACAAAGGTATTGGAGGCAGAAGCATAAACTGCAGCGGCGGTAATATAATCAGAACGTTCTGCCATAGTAGTAAGGTTATTTCCTAAATACGTAATCAGCTCATCTGCAGCAGGGTAAGTATCCGAGCAGAAGAAAAAGCTGGTGACTGCGCTGGAGTCCATGAAGTCTTCCATTGGCTTGTCGATGTCGTATATGTACAGATTGTTAATATTGGAAGCAAAAGAAGTGGAAAGATATTCTTCCAGAGCTTCATTTACATCTGGTTCCTGGTCTCGGAAAAAATTGGTAATACCGCTTGCGGCAGCTGTGAAACAGACGCCAATGGCAATCAGGAACAGTAAACTTTGGCTCTTCCAATTGGAAAGATTGTCATTTGATTTGGTTTGTTCTCTTTTTTTCATGGAAATCCTCTTTTCGTTTAAAAATGGGAATAAGCTGAAAAAGTGGTTATTGCTATTCTTCATGATTCGATTATACCAGACGAAATCTGATTTTCTATGACAAATTACAAACATAATGACCAAATCTTCAGATATCTGAAAAAACAGGACATGAGATGAAAAATGAAAAATTGATAATTCTGAGGCGCAGCAGTAAAGTGTAGCCAAGACAACAGGGAACGACCTGATAACAGATATCGTAAAAGATGTCGCAGCAAATTAACTTATTCATTATGAATGAGAAAGAAATTGATACCATCACATAGTGGTATCTGCAAAAAGAAAGGAGAAACATAATGAAAAAAAGAACAGTATCAAAAGTTCTTGCACTTGGACTTGCCGCTTCTATGGCAGCAACAGTAGTTCCAGTAAGTGCAGAGGAAGCAGGCGGAAGAGAATTAAAGGTAGGTGCTGCAACAGCTCCTCAGAACATTTCCCCATTTACACATTTCTCTAACAGACAGCCAGTTAACCAGTATCTGTATGAGACTCTGGTAGATAAGGATGCAGAAGGAAACTTCTACGGAATTATTGCAAAAGACTGGTCAACAGAGGACAACATTACATATAGTTTTGAAATTTATGACTATGTAACTGACACAGCTGGAAACAACATCACTGCTGAAGACTGTGTATATTCTCTGGAGCATGCAAGAGACGAGGCTGCTAACACCTGGATTGCAAGCGCAGAGACAACTGGTGATTATACATTTAATGTAACACTTGTTGATGATGGAGCAAGTACATTCCAGACAGCAATGAACCGTGCGCCGATCGTAAGCAAGAAAGCTTATGAAGAGAGTGCTGATCAGATGGCAACTTCAATCATTAGCACATCTCCTTATATGGTAACAGATTTTGTACCAAACGTTTCCATTACACTTGAGAAAAACCCGAATTACTGGCAGACAGATGAAAGCTTACAGTGCCCGCTTTACAAAGATATGACAGCTGATAAACTTTCTTATACAAAGATTTCTGAGGCTGCTCAGCAGACAATCGCACTTGAGACTGGTGCTATCGACGTATTCGAGGGAATTTCCAATACTGAGATTGCAAACTTCTTAGAGGGCGGACGTGATGCAGACAACTTTACAGCACTTGGATTTGCATCTCCGATCAGCTACATTTTCTACTATGCAAACCAGGGAATCTGTGGTGAGGACCAGAACCTTCGTCTTGCAATTGCTCATGCAATTGACAAGAGCGTAATCGTTCAGGGTGCATTCAATGGCCTGGCAGATGTTCCTACATTCAACGGAGCACCTGATGGACTTTCCGATCTGACACCTACAGATGCAAGTGATGATTACTTCGCATATGATCCGGAGCTTGCTGCTGATTACCTGTCAAAATCAAGTTACAATGGTGAGCAGTTAAGACTTCTTGTTCCAAATGAAGATAACCACAACCGTATCGCAGCAATTGTTCAGGGACAGCTTATGGCAATCGGTCTTGATGTAGCAATTACTTCTTACGACAATGCAATGTTCCAGTCTTCCTTCGGTGATGGATCTGCATGGGATATCGCAATCTGCCAGATGGGTATGGCTGATGTAGGATTTGTATGGAACTTCTTATGCTGGGATCTTTCCGGTGGTGACAATGGTGCAGCTGGTATGGCTGTAAAAGATGAGAAACTGAAAGAGCTTCTTACAACTTTAAATACAGTAGACGGACATACAGTAGAGAATGCAACAATCGTAAGTGATTACATCAATGACATGTGCTATGGACAGAACCTTGCTTCTGTTAAACAGTACTGGGTATTCCGTAAAGATTTAGGTGCAACAGATGTTCCATATCTGTCATCTCTGCACCAGGTATTCTATACAGGATGTGCTGTATACGAATAAAAATTATACTTTAAAAAAGTAAACAAACCTCATAGAAATCCTGCCGTCTTCTCCGGCGGCAGGATTTTTATACGAAAAATTCGAAGTGAGGAGGAAAAAAATGGCCAGATATATTGGTAAACGACTTTTGTGGATGATTCCTATTATCATTGGAATCGTAGTTATGATCTTTACAATCCTGCATCTGGTTCCCGGTGATCCGGCGAAAATGATCCTTGGTCTTACCGCTACTCCGGAGCAGATCGCAGCTCTTCATACAAAGCTTGGTCTGGACAAACCGTTCCTGGTTCAGCTGGGAAATTACATGAGCGGATTATTTTTCCATTTTGATATGGGAAATTCTTATGTAACAGGTGTTTCTATTTCTGGAGAAATCCTTTCCAGACTTCCAAGAACAATTGGTCTTGGTCTTATCAGTATGGTAATTTCTTTTGTATTCGGTGTTCTTCTTGGAATCCTTGCAGGAACCCATCAGAACAGATGGCAGGATAGCTTAAGTATGGTAATCGCCCTCGTTGGTGTTTCCATGCCTGCATTCTGGCTGGCACTTATGCTGGTACTTCTGTTCTCCGTTAAATTAAACCTTCTTCCGGCTTCCGGAATGGGCGGAATTGAGTATTACATTCTTCCGGCGATCGCAAACTCTGTTGGAGGTATTGCCGGAATCGCAAGACAGACACGTTCCAGTATTCTGGAGACGATCCGTTCTGATTATGTTACAACAGCACGTTCCAAAGGTCTGAAAGAGAATGAAGTTGTTATGAAACACATTCTTCCAAATGCACTGATCCCGATCATCACAGTTGCAGGTCAGTCCTTCGCTGGTGTATTTGGCGGTTCCCTGATTATTGAAACTGTATTCAGTATTAACGGACTTGGCCTTTATATGATGAGCGGCATCACAAGCCGTGACTATCCGGTTGTACAGGGATGTGTTGTACTTCTGGGAATTATCTTCAGTTTATGTATGCTTCTGGTTGACATTGCTTACGCATTTGTTGATCCGAGAATCAAAGCCCAGTATGAGGGTGAATCTAAGAAAAAGAAACGGAAGGAGGCAGTTGCATAATGGCTGGAAAAGCAAAGAGAAAAAAGAACAGTCAGCTCAGGGAAATTCTGCATCGTCTGGCAAAAAACAAGCTGGCTATGGCAGGTCTGATTATTGTCATCATTGAGATTTTCCTGGCAATTATTGCGCCGCTGATCATTCCGTATGATTGCAACGCCATCGACGTATTAAATGCAAAGTCTGGTCCTTCCATGGAACATCTCTTCGGAACAGACGAACTTGGACGTGATATTTTCAGCCGTATTATTTATGGCGCAAGATATTCTCTTTCCATTGGTATTTTTGGAACATTGATTACGACTGTAATTGGAACCATTATTGGAGCTATCGTAGGATATTATGGCGGAACATTTGATAACATTGTCATGCGTATTCTGGATATTATCCAGGCTATGCCGCCAATCCTTTTCAACATTGTTATTGCAGCAGCACTTGGTTCCGGATTTATGAATACCATGATCGCGCTGGCAGTTGGAAGTATTCCTGGAGCGGTTCGTCTGGTTCGAGGTTCTGTAATGGGAATCCGCAAGATGGAATATCTGGAATCTGCAGATGCGATCAATTGCAGCAAGCTGAGAACCATTTTCGTACATGTTCTCCCAAATGCGATTTCCCCTTCTATCGTAGCATGTACCATGAACGTTGCAAACCTGATCCTGACTGCAGCCAGCTTAAGCTTCATCGGACTTGGCGTGCAGGCACCGACTCCTGAGTGGGGCGCAATGCTTTCCGGTTCCCGTAACTATATCCGTGACTGTCCTTATATGGTTCTGTTCCCAGGTCTTGCCATTGCAATTACTGTACTTGCACTGAACCTTCTGGGCGATGGTCTCCGTGATGCCATGGACCCGAAACTGAAAGACTAAGGAGGAAAAGAAAATGAGTGAAAAATCAAATACACCCTTCCTGTCTGTGAAAAATCTGGTTGTAGAGTATACCTCCGATGGTCAGAAAATCCAGGCTGTAAACGGCGTGTCCTTTGACCTTGAAAAAGGAAAAACCCTTGGTCTGGTTGGTGAGACAGGTGCAGGAAAAACGACAATCGCAAAAACAATTCTCCGTATTCTTCCAGACCGTGCAGCTTTCGTCCGCGGCGGAGAAGTCCTGGTAAACGGAGAGGATCTTCTGAAGCTCCCTGAGGAAGAAATGAGAAAACATCGTGGAAACCTGATTTCCATGGTTTTCCAGGATCCAATGACTGCTTTAAATCCGACCATGCGTGTTGGTGATCAGATCAAAGAAGTTATTATCCATCATAATGATATTACTGAGGAGGAAGCACAGAAGCGTGCCGGAAAAATGCTGGAGATGGTTGGTATCCCGGCTGCCCGTTACAAAGAGTATCCTCATCAGTTTTCCGGTGGCATGAAACAGCGTGTGGTTATTGCAATCGCACTGGCTTGTACGCCTGAGATCCTGCTGGCGGATGAGCCGACTACTGCACTTGATGTAACGATTCAGGCGCAGGTTCTGGATATGATCAATGATCTGAAGAAAAAGAACAATACCTCCATGATTCTGATCACACATGACCTTGGTGTTGTTGCGACTGTCTGTGATGATGTTGCTGTTGTTTACGGCGGACAGATCGTGGAAGTAGGAACCAAGGAGCAGATTTTTGACCATCCTCATCATCCGTATACCATTGGATTGTTTAATGCAATTCCAAGTATGAACGTGGATGAGGAATATCTTCACCCGATTGAAGGACTTCCGCCAGATCCGGCAAATCTGCCGAAAGGCTGCTCTTTCAATCCAAGATGTCCATATGCAACTGATGCCTGCCGTAAAGAGGGTGTAATTCCGGAAGTAATTACAGCAGACGGTCATAAGTGCCGCTGCCTGAATCTGGACAAAGTAAAAGAGGGAGGTATTCAGAAATGAGCACAGTTATTGAAGTAAAAAATCTGTATAAATACTTCCCGACTCCGGGCGGTATGCTTCATGCAGTTGACGATGTTTCCTTTACCATTGAAGAAGGAAAAACACTTGGTGTTGTAGGGGAATCCGGATGTGGAAAATCCACTCTGGGAAGAACTATCGTACATCTTCTGGAGAGTACAAAGGGTCAGATTTTTCTTGAGGGAAAAGATATTACCCATGTGAAGGGAAAAGAACTGGCAGCTGCAAGAGAGGATATGCAGATCATGTTCCAGGATCCATATTCATCTCTTGATCCAAGAAAAACAATTGAGCAGACCATTATTGAGCCGCTTAAGGTTTCCAAGAAATATAAAAAAGATGAAATGTACCAGAAAGCCCAGGAACTGATGGAACTGGTCGGAATCGACCAGCGACTGAGCATGGCTTACCCTCATGAGCTGGACGGCGGAAGACGTCAGCGTGTCGGCTTTGCCCGTGCCCTGGCCCTGGATCCCAAGTTCATTGTCTGCGATGAGCCGGTTTCCGCTCTGGATGTTTCCATTCAGGCACAGGTTCTGAATCTTCTTCGTAAACTACAGAAGGAAAAAGGCCTGACCTATATGTTTATTACCCATGATATGTCTGTAGTAAGACATATTTCTGATGACATTCTGGTTATGTATCTGGGCCAGATGGTTGAGAAGAGTCCTTCCAAGGAGCTTTTCAAAAAGCCAATGCACCCGTACACAAGAGCGTTGCTTTCTGCAATTCCGTCTGTTGATATTCATAATCCGAATAAGCGTGAGATCCTTCAGGGTGAGCTTACCTCCCCAATCGATCCCGCACCTGGATGCCGTTTCGCAGCCAGATGTAAATATGCCACAGAGGCATGTAAGCAGCCCCAGAAACTGGTTGAGGTAGAACCAAACCATTTCGTTTCCTGCTGTCGTGTGAAAGAACTGAATAATTTATAAAACTAATTTGCGCAGCCCGGAGGTTTCTAATTTCCGGGCTGTTTGAGAAGATATCGCTTTTCTATAAGCTGGTTAAGGAGGTACATAGGATGAGATATTCCGCGATTTATCCGGGGAAAATATGGCTTGATACAAATGGAAATCCCATTCAGGCACATGGCGGTTCGGTTCTGTATGTGGATGGAATTTATTATTGGTATGGAGAAAATAAGGAAAAGACAACAGGGGAAAATGATATCTGGCACTGGGGCGTGAGATGTTATGCTTCTGCGGATCTTTATAACTGGGAAGATAAAGGGCTTATCATTCCTCCGGATCTGGAAGACCCGGATTCTCCTATTAATCCTGCTTCCATGATGGATAGACCACATATTATTTATAATAAGAAGACAAAAAAATACGTCTGCTGGCTGAAAATTATGGAGAAAGACGGCACCCAGACAGAGACCGTGCTTACAGCAGATCACATTCTTGGACCATACAGGATTGTGCGAAAAGGTCTGCGTCCATTGAATATGAGTGCAGGGGATTTTGACCTGGCAGTAGCACCAGACGGAAAGGCTTATTATTACTTTGAGCGTGTGCACAGCGAAACAATCTGTGCAGATTTAACGGAAGATTACACAGACGTAACCGGGTATTATTCCACACATTTTCCCAGAAAATTTCCGCCTTATGTGCGAGAAGCTACATCCCATTTTGTGCGAAAAGGAAAACATTATCTGATTACTTCCGGAACCACTGGCTATATGCCAAATCCGTCTGAGGCGGCAATTGCAGATACCTGGCATGGCCCTTATACAGTGCTTGGGAATCCTCATCCGCAAGATGAAAGCCAGACTTCTTTTCATTCTCAGATTGCTTCTGTGTTTAAAGTGGAAGGGAAAAAAGATCTGTACATTGCAGTTGCAGACAGATGGCTTCCAGAGCATATGGATTTAAAGTATGAAGAATATGCCCGTGGATTTGAAAGCATTTTTGACCCGGATTACGAAGGAGAAAAAGTAAACTTTGATAAATTTACCCAGGATTCTATGAGAAACACGTCAATTGCAAGGTATGTCTGGCTGCCAATCCGGTTTGATGGAGAAATGCCGGTATTGGAGTGGAAAGATGAATGGAAGATAGAAGATTATGAGTAATGGAGTACAGGAGAAAAGTTATGCGACAGTATGAAATGTTTGAACTTGAATTTCAGGGAGAAGAGCCGGAAGGGTCCTGGACGGATGTGGATCTTTGGGCGAAATTTGGCTGGGAAAATAACGCGGAAGAAGCTTTTGCTTATCAGGCTGTAAAAGGTTTTTATGCAGGAAATGGTATTTATAAAGTGCGATTCCTGCCTGAGAAAATTGGACAGTATACATGGAAAGTATGGGGCCGTGTGGAGGCTGAAGGCACAGATCTTTGTGAGCAGGCGGCCGAAGCGGCGGTTCCTGGGAACAATGGCTTTGTAACAGGAAAGCATGGAATTGTCAGAGCAAAAGATACTCATTTTGAGTACAGTGACGGCACCATTTATCGTCCATTCGGAACCACAATTTATGCGCTGGCAAACCAGCCGCAGGAGCGAATTGACCAGACAATGAAGACGCTTGCAAAGTCTTCATTTAACAAAGTCCGTCACTGTGTATTTCCCAAATTCTATGATTACAACCGCGAAGATCCAGAAGTTTATCCATTTGAAAAGGATGAAAACGGGGAGTGGGATATGGACAGGCCGTGCTTTGCATATTGGGAAAAACTGGAGAAGGTTATTTTCCAGCTTGCAGATATGGGAATTGAGTCTGACCTGATTTTATTCCATAGCTATGACAAATGGGGCTTTTCCCAGCTTAGCATGAAGCAGACATTTCTGTATCTGGACTATCTTCTGAGACGTCTGTCTGCTATCCCGCAAATGTGGTGGAGCCTGGCAAATGAGTTCGATCTGATGTATGCAAGAACCATGGAAGACTGGTATGCAATTGAGGAATATGTAGCTGCAAATGATCCTTATCATCATCTGCTCAGCAACCATAACTGCTTCTCATTTTACGATTTTACGAGACCCAATATTACGCACTGCTGTGTGCAGACAATCCAGATGGAGAGTGCTGCAAAATGGATTGAGAAGTATAAGAAGCCTTTGATTTATGATGAGTGCTGTTATGAAGGAAACCTGCCAATGTCCTGGGGAAATCTTTCCGGGTTAGAGATGGCGCACCGGTTCTGGCAGGCTTGTGTACCGGGAGCATATGCGTCTCATGGCGAGGTATTTCTGGCAGATGATGATGTGCTCTGGTGGGCAAAAGGCGGAGAACTGAAAGGCAGCAGCCCGGCGAGAATCCGGTTCCTTCGGGAAATTATGGAAGAACTGCCTGGTACTTTGGAGCCCTGGCATCCGCAGCTATGGGAACTGCCGGATATGGGATATATGTCAAAAGCACCTATGGATCTGTTCAAAAATCTTCATTTATCTATGCCCCTGGAACAGCAGGAAAGCATGCTTGTGAAAGACGGATTATGCTGCGGACATATTGAGGATAAGGTGTTTATAGAGTATTTTGGACACCGTTGCTGCGGCTTGGCAAGATGGATTTTACCGGAAAATCATACATACCGGGTTGAAAAAATTGATATCTGGGAAATGACAAGAGAGACGGTATGTAAAGGCGTAAACGGAAAAGTGGAAGTGAAATTGCCTGGTAAAGAGGGCATTGCATTGATGGCGACAATAGAAGAATAAAGCAAACAGGAGGATGAGAAAATGGCAAGTGAATTAGCAGAATTTTTTAATAACTTATTTAAAAACGCACCAAAGGGAGATCCAAATGAACCCCATGATTTTGCAGCAGAAAGAGCAGAAAATGAGAAGCGTCCGAAACCGGAAATTCCGGCAGGGGTAACGTTGAAAGAGCTGGATCTGAACGGAAATTATGGGGAACTGCTCACAAAAGAAGGAAATAACGGACCGCTTGTAATGTATATTCATGGCGGCGGCTTCACCACCGGAGCAGCACAGGAAAGAAGAGAGCTGACCTTTGATATTGCAGCAAATCATGGAAGTAATGTAATTGCAAATAACTACAGACTGTCACCGGAAAATAAGTGGCCGTGCCATCTTGGTGACTGCGTGGAGGCTTATAAGGCAATTCTGGAACTGGGATATGATGCGAAAGACATTGTATTTATGGGAGAAAGTGCTGGCGCTACATTAGTTCTTTCCCTTGGATTATATCTGCGGGATCACAATATGCCGATGCCAGGAGCAATCGTGGCTTATTCTACCTGCTGCAATCAGGATGATGGATTCCCGTCCCACAAAGAAAATGCAAAGACAGATTACATGCTTGGGGACGCAGTAAATCGTCCGGATCAGCTGGAAGCTGTCTTCGGAAAAGATGCCACAAAAGAGCTTCTTCACAGTGACTATGTATCTCCGTATTATGCTGATTTTGCCGGAATGCCGCCGATTTTCCTGGCTGCTTCAGATATTGAGGCATTGTATGATGATTCCGTTTATCTGTATAAGAAATTAAAATCAGCGGGCCATCCGGCAGAACTGGATATTCAGAAAGGACTCTGCCATGCGTACCCGATTTTCCCGGATATTCCAGAATCTCAGGAGACGATTAATAAGGCATTTGAGTTTATTCATAAGTATGTGAAGTAATAAAAAGCGTTGATTAAGAACGGTTAATGCGGAATAATGTGGTGATAAAATCATGCAGGAACAATATGCAGAGCAGGTAAAATACGATTTAGAAACAGAAGACGAAGACTATTATCGTCATACCTACCAGGAGGAACATCGTATCCTGGATATGGTCCGCCTGGGCAATGTAGAGGAAGCTGTGCGTCTGTCAAATGAAATGGATTTTCACGTAACAAGACTTGCTGCCAACGAGCTGACACATTGGAGAAATATGCTGATCGTGGGAATTACCCTGTGTACACGGGCTGCAATTGAGGGCGGTGTAAAGCCTTACATTGCATATCGAATCAGTGATTATTACATCATCAAAGGGTCTGAATGCAGGGAACCTGCGCGCATTTTGGAATGGCGGAACCAGGCTATTGGAGAACTTGCCGGCAAAGTGCGTGAAGTCCGGAAAAAGGGGCATACTTCCGTTCATGTTGAACAGTGTAAGGACTACATTGAGCAGCATTACCGGGAAAAAATATACCTGGATTATATTGCAGAAAATCTTGGAATCAGCAGCTGTTATCTGTCTCGCCTGTTTAAAAAAGAGACGGGAATGAGGCTGCAGGATTACATTATTGAGGTGCGGTTAAGGCGGGCTGCACACCTGCTGGTTTATTCCGAAGAACCGATTCCAAAGATTGCCGCGTATGTGAATTTTCCTTCTCAAAGTTACTTTGGAAAAATGTTTAAAGAGAAGACCGGGCGTACCCCAAGGCAGTACAGAGAAGAGAATAAGACACCGGAATTTATTGAGAAAAAGCTACGGGCTTTGTAGCAGGAGGTAACAAAAAAGAATGGGATTTGGAGACAAAACAAACTGGATTTGGAGCCCCTCATGGGGAAAAGAGGATGAGGAAACTCCAGGACTTTTGTATTTCCGTAAGGAAATGGAACTGGGAGATTTGCCTGTAGAGGGAACTTTAAATATCTCTGCAGATACCAGATATAAGCTGTATGTAAACGGTACATTGATTGCAGTGGGACCATGTAAAGGGGACAGACAGGTCTGGTATTTTGATACTGTAGATATGGTTCCATATTTGAAAAAAGGGAAAAATGTAATAGCGGTTTCCGTACTTCGCTATCCGGTAAATCCGGCAATGGGAAATCATTCCCTGTTCCGAACCTTTACACCAGGGCTGTATGTGCAGGGCTGGGTGTCAGATAAAAGTTCCGGACTGGATATTGCGGCAGATGAAACCTGGAAATGCAGGAAGAATCATAACGTCCAATTCTGTCATGAAGAGGAAGGATTTTCCCCTCTTATGTTTCATGAAAATGCAGAGGGAGATCCGTCATTTGCAGGCTGGAAGACCACAGAATATGATGATTCTGACTGGGAAAATGCACGCTCTTATGTGATCTTTGAAATGCCGCCGGCGGTAAGTCCGAACAATCTTTTTGAACGTCCAATTCCAAGTTTATACAGGAAAAAAAGGGCATTCAAAGGCGTAATGGACATAAAGAAATCCGTTTTCCCAGCAGATCAGTGGACTGCTTTTCTGCATGGAAAACAGACATTAACAATTCCTGCCAACACAGAAGAACTGGTTGAAATTGATGCTGGTGAGGAGATGACTGGCTATATTTATTCTGCTTTTGAAGGCGGAACAGACAGTAAAATCCAGTTCCTATATGCAGAAGCTTATCAGCAGGATGGCTTTGCAGGACCAGCTCATGTGCCGGAAAAAGGAGACAGGGAAGATAAAGTAAACGGCCATCTGGATGGGTACAAAGATCTGTATCAGGCAGCTGGATATGGAACTGAAAAGCAGCCGGAACGCTTTGAAACATACTGGTTCAGAACCTTCCGTTTTGTGCAGATTAAGATTCAGACAGGCAATGAACCACTTACATTAAGGCGTTTCGATTATGAAGAAACTGGTTATCCGCTTGAGGTAAAAACACAGGTGGAAGTGTCAGATGATTCCATGAAGGATATCTGGGAAATCAGTGAAAGAACCTTAAGAAGATGCATGCAGGAGACTTACACAGACTGCCCGTATTATGAACAGCTGCAGTATATTATGGACTCCAGAACACAGATTTTGTACACCTATGCAGTAAGCGCAGATGATCGTCTGGCGAGACAGTGCATGGATGATATGCGCCGTTCCCAGCGCGCAGATGGCCTGCTGAACTGCTGTTATCCCAACTGCAATCCCAATGTAATACCTGGATTTTCCATTTATTATATCCTTATGGTCTACGATCATATGATGTATTTCGGAAACAAGAAACTGGTCAAAAGCCATATGCCATATATCGAAAATGTGCTGAATTATTTCCGGGAAAATCTGACGGAACAGGGTTATGTAGGACAGGTTGGAACGGTAATTGGAAACCGTTTCTGGTCCTTTATTGATTGGGCAGAAGAGTGGAATCCTACAAGCGGAATGCCGCCGGCTGGCTTAAAGGGACCGATCACCATGGAAAGTCTTCTTTATATTTATGGCCTGCAGCATGCCGCAAAGCTGCTTGAATTTATTGACAGAAAAGAAGATGCTACAGAGTGTATACAGCAGGCAGAAGCAGTGCAAAATGCAATTCGTAAATATTGTACAGGCGCAAATAGAATGATCCAGGATGGCCCTGGTATTGAGGAATACAGTCAGCATTGCCAGGTTTTTGCTGTGCTTACAGATACAGTGGAACCAGAAATCGGACGCAGAAATTTGCAGAAAACAGTGGAAGAAAATGGTTTTGCCCAGTGCACGGTAGCAATGAGATTCTATCTTTTCCGTGCGTTGGAAAAGACTGGTTTATACCAGTATTCAGAGCGTTACTGGGACACCTGGAAGAACATGCTGAAGCTTCACTGTACAACCAGTATTGAGTCTGATTCTTATGCAAGAAGCGAATGCCATGCATGGGGAGCTCTTGCTTTATACGAGCTTCCAACTATTATTCTTGGCGTTCGTCCGGCAGAACCGGGCTATAAATCTATTCTTATTTCACCGAAACCAGGATACATGACGTACGCAAAAGGAAGTGTTGTCACCCCGGTTGGAAAGGTGGAAGTAAGCTGGAAAAAGGAAGAAGATAAATTACAAATAAATTATAAAATACCGGAAGGCGTAACTGTGAAAATAGAAGATATAATGTAAGAAAAATCGGGGGATTTTTATATGGTGCAAAATGAATTAAGGGATTTTACAATCAAAAATGAAATAGAAGATGATATTTACCATTCCTATAGTGAGGAAAAGAAAATGCTTCAGCAAGTCAGGGAGGGACATCCGGATGAAGCAGTAGAATATCATATGGAAATGGACAAGAAAGTGGCAGCTTTAAGCAAATCAGAGTATGAACATTGGAAAATCATGACGGTTATGGCAGTGACATTATGCTGCCGTGCAGCTATAGAAGGAGGGCTTTCTCCCATGGAAGCCTATAGCCTTAGCGGTTATTATATTCGCAAAATGAATTGCTGTAATACAGTAGAATCTCTGAAAAACTGGCGAAATCAGGCAGTACGGCATTTTGCCCAGAGTGTGGCGGATCTTGAGGAAATCAAAGGGGATGGAGACTATACAAGGCAGACAAAAGATTACATTGCAAGGCATTATCGGGAGAAGATTTACCTGGCAGATATAGCAGATGCAATTAATATCAATCAGACTTATTTATCCAAACTTTTTGCTCGGGAAGCCGGTATGACGATTCAGGAATATATCTGCAAGGTACGAGTGGAACGTGCTGCCAATCTGCTTCGTTATTCAGATGAAGAAATCGCCACAATTGCACTGTATGTGAACTTTCCATCCCAGAGTTACTTCGGAAAAATGTTCCGAAAATATATGGGACTTACCCCATTGGAATATCGTAAAAAATATGGAACTGCAGAGTATACTTCTGCATAAAATACAGTTTACATAATTCAAAAATAATGAAAGCCTGTAATTCTCAAAAAACGGGAATTACAGGCTTTTGTTATGCGCTTTTTATCACAATTTTCTCTTTAAATGTCGGAATAAGGACAAAAAACACTGCTTTTTTTATATATGCTAAAAAGTAAAAATGGTAAGCTTATTTCATCAAAACGAGAAAGGATGGAATGAGGTGTGAAAAGAAGATTATTAATTCTACTGGGACTTAGCATTATTTCTACATCTGCATTTGGCGTAACAACATGGGCAGAGACAGAGAGTGCAACAGAAGAGACCGCGACAACTGATGCAGACGAGAGCGCAGAAGTTTCAGACGAGAACGAAAGCGAGGCTGCAGATTTAGAAGGAGAAATGCCTCCAGTAACAGGTGATGAAAAAATTTCTGAATTAATCGATCTTAGTGAACTGGCCGAAGAAGAGGGACAGCCAGACATTGCAAATATGACGCTTGCACAGTGGAATACTTATGAATTTCACAAAGACTACGCGACTATTATTTCAGATATTACATCCTATGACCATGATTTCGAAAGAGAGTTCCTGAATGCACACTGGTCCACATATCTGATGTGTACAACTCCAAATGATCAGGTTACAGATGAGCAGCGCGCGGAAGCATTATTAAATCTCCATAACATGAGAGTAAATGCACAGCCAACTTCTGATGTTGAGGCTAACCGTATTTACCTTTGGCCGGAAGGAAAAGTTCCTACCGTAACAGACTATCAGGAGAACACAGATTATCAGTTCGCAGATGATCCGGATTTTGCGCCATATATGGTGGAGAGCCTGGTAGAGGAAGGAACTGAAGTAAAAGGTGCAGTAATTCTTGCTTCAGGCGGAAGCAGACTGTTCCGTTCAAATGTGGAAGAGGCTTATGAATCAGCACTGGCACTGAATGAATTAGGTTATCAGTGTTTTATTGTGAACTACCGCCTGGTACCGTATGAAATGGAAGAAAGTTCCCTGGATTTTGCCCGCGCAGTTCGCTATGTACGTGCAAATGCGGAGAAATATGGCATTGATGAAAACAAGATTGCGTGTGCCGGATTTTCCGCAGGCGGAAGTGTAATTACGGATACTATTGACAAATTTATGGGAGATGCAAATGCTTCTGAGCTTGTAGCTGATTATGAGCCAGATGAACTGGATCAGGTATCCGCAGACATTAATGCATATCTTTCCATTTATGCAAATTACGACACAGAGTCCATTAATCTGGACACAATGCCAGAGACTTTCTTTGTGATCGGAGGAGAAGACGGATGGGAATCTGTAAGTGACTGCTTCGATTATGTAAGAGAGGCTGGAATTAAATCTGAGTTACATGTATTTGCAGGAGCTCCTCATGGATTTGGTGCTGGAACACATGCAGACGGTACTGTATATGAAAATGCAGCTGAGTGGCCGAAGCTGGCAGATGTATTTATGCAGGACGTATATGCCAAAGCAGCAGCTGGTGAAAACGCAGCAGAATAAGTTTGTACTATAATGAAAGGAAAAATAAAGCTATGAAAAGAAAATTATTAGTATTATTAGGAATCAGTGTGATCTCTGTAAATGCATTTGGAGTAACAACTTTTGCTGAGTCAGCAGAGGCAACTGAGACAACAGAAGAGGGGGATGCAGCTGAGGACACTGAGGCTGCCGAGGAAAGCGATGCAGAAGAAAGCGAAGAGGCAGCACCTCAGGGTGAGCTTCCGCCAGTGACTGGAGATGAGAAAATTTCCGAGCTGATCGATGTCAGCGAGCTTACAGAAGAAGACGACATGCCGGATATTGCAAACATGACACTTGCTCAGTGGAATGCGTATGAGTTCCACAAAGATTATGCAACTGTTATCTCCGATATCACTTCCTATGACCATGACTGGGAAAGACAGCTGCTTGACAAACACTGGAATACTTATATTATGTGTACCACTCCAAACGATCAGGTGACTGACGAGCAGAGAGCTCAGTCCCTTCTGGAATTACACAATATGCGTCTTGGTGCAGAGCCGATTTCAGATGTAGAAGCAAACCGTATTTATCTCTGGCCAGAAGGAAAAGTTCCTACAATTACAGATTATACAGATAACTCTGATTATGCATATGCAGATGATCCTGATTTCCAGCCGTATCTTCTTGAGTGCCTTGTAGATGAGGGTACAGAGGTAAAAGGTGCTGTTGTACTGGCAGCAGGCGGCGGACATGTATACCGTTCCAATGTAGAGGAAGCTTATGAATCAGCAAAAGCATTAAATGAGCGCGGATATCAGTGCTTTATCGTAAACTATCGTGTTGATCCATACGCAGATGAGGAAAGTGCACTGGATTATGCAAGAGCTGTCCGCTATGTACGTGCAAACGCTGAGAAATATGGCGTTGATGAGGACAAGATTGCAGGAGCTGGCTTCTCTTATGGCGGAATTGTAATTTCCACAGAAGGAAATTCCTACGCTGGTGACATTAATGCAAGTGAAGTTGTTGACGGTTATGAGCCAGATGAGCTGGATGCTGTATCCGCAGACCTGAATGCATACCTTGCAGTTTACTCCGTATCCTATCACAATGATCCGGAAGAAATGCAGAACCCGGACTTCCCGCCAACATTCTTCTGTGTAGGTGGAGATGACGGCATCTGGAACTGGGTAATGGGAAGTTTCAATAAAGAGCAGGAAATGGGCATTACTACTGAACTTCACACATTCGCTGGTGTTCCTCACGCATTTGGTGCAGGTACACATGCAGATGGAACTTACTATGAGAATGCAGCAACATGGCCGCTTCTTGCAGATGACTTCATGCAGGATCTGTATGCAAAAAATGCTGCAGCTGAGACTGCTGAATAAGTAAAACATCTTTCTTTCATGATTCTTCGATAAATAAAAGCCGGGAACAGTCAGCTTGTGCTGTAGCTGATGGTTCCCGGCTTTTGGTAATTATTAGATTACCCTCCGTCCCTGCACATATTTTCCAACCAGATTCCGGTCATCGGAAAGATAAACCAGTCGCTCCAATCGGTCGCGGGTGGAGATTTCCTGGGGATGGCGGATGTTGTGGTCGTCCAGGATCATGGCGTCGAATTCGTAGCCTTTCTCGAAGCTTCCTACTTTTCCGAAGAAGGAACCGCCGCCGATGGTTGCCATGTAGAAGGCTTCTTCCAGAGTGACTGGTGCCAGGCTCTGGTCCATTAATCTCCAGCGGAGCTTGGATACCTGAATGGTATCGGCGATGGCGCGGAACATGGAGAGGGAGAAACCTCCGGCAACGTCAGTGCCAAGACCTACGTGAAGTTCCATGTCCAGATAACGGCGGATGGGTGCAATTCCGGAAGCAATGTCGGTGTTGGATTCCGGGCAGTGAGCAATGTAAACGCCCTGATCCTTGATCATCTGGATTTCCTCGTCTGTGGAATGGACACAGTGAGCCATAATTGTGGGGCAGGAACCTCCAAAC
>CAVJRB010000487.1:0-3209 GCA_963651655.1 bacterium
ATGATTTCTGTGCATCGCGAAGCGTGTTACTGGGCACGGAGTGAACAGTAACATTATATATGAGAAAAATGATAAATTGCTGAAATATATGATATAAACAGGAACCCAAATTTGTTACAATTAATAATAGCAAACGATGGAAAGATGGAGGATGAACATGAAAGAACTTCTTTACGGAGCAGCATACTACGACGAATATATGCCATATGACCGCCTGGACAAAGATGTGGAAATGATGAAAAAAGCAGGGATCAACACTGTCCGGATTGCGGAGTCTACATGGAGTACCTGCGAGCCGCAGCCTGGAATGTTTGATTTTTCCCATGTGGAACGAGTGATGGATGCCATGGAGGCTGCGGGAATCAATGTGATTATCGGCACGCCTACTTATGCAGTTCCAACCTGGATGGTGAAGGCTTACCCGGATGTGCTTGCAACCACTGTGAAAGGCCAGGGCATTTATGGTGCGCGCCAGATTATGGACATTACCCATCCGGTGTATCTTTTTTATGCAGAGCGTGTGATCCGTGAGCTGATGAAACGCACTGCCCACAGAAAATGTGTCATCGGTTTTCAGCTGGACAATGAGACGAAATACTACGGAACTGCGGGCAAAAATGTGCAGGAGCAGTTTGTAAAATATCTCCGGGAAAAATTCCATGATAATCTGGATGCCTTGAATTACGAATTCGGGCTGGATTACTGGAGCAACCGGATCAACGCCTGGGAAGATTTTCCGGATGTGCGCGGAACCATCAACGGAAGCCTTGGTGCGGAATTTGAGAAATTCCAGAGAACTCTGGTGGACAAATTCCTTGGCTGGCAGGCGGATATTGTAAATGAATATCGCAGAGAAGACCAGTTTATTACCCATAATCTGGATTTTGAGTGGAGAGGATATTCTTATGGAATTCAGCCTTATGTAAACCATCTTCATGCTTCCAAGTGCCTGACCATTGCAGGAACAGACATTTATCATCCAACTCAGGACGAACTGACCGGAGCGGAAATTGCATTCGGCGGAGACCTGATCCGTTCCCTGAAGCAGGACAATTACCTGGTAATCGAGACGGAGGCACAGGGATTCCCAGGCTGGACACCTTATAAAGGTCAGCTGAGACTGCAGGCGTACAGTCATCTGGCATCCGGTGCAAACAGCGTGATGTACTGGCACTGGCATTCCATCCACAATTCCTTTGAGACATATTGGAAGGGTCTGCTCAGCCATGATTTCCAGGAGAATGCGCCGTACAGGGAAGCCTGCAGCATCGGAAATGAATTTGCCAAACTGGGAAGCCATCTGGTGAATCTGAAAAAGAAAAATGATGTTGCAGTGCTGGTGAGCAACGAAGCTCTGACAGCCCTGAACTGGTTCCGAATCCAGGAGCAGGCACCGGGCGCAGATGCGAAGAGCATCTACTATAATGATGTTATGCGCTGGATGTATGATGCTCTGTATCGCATGAATGTAGAATGTGATTTCATATGGCCGGAATCTGAGAACCTGGATCAGTACAAGGCGATTGTGGTACCTGCACTTTATGCGGCGTCGGACGAATTGCTGAACCGACTGAATCAGTATGTGGAAAATGGAGGAACTTTGATCGCATCCTTCAAGACTGCTTTTGCAAATGAGAATGTGAAGGTAAGCCATGAGGTGCAGCCGCATATCCTGAACAACTGCTTCGGAGTCCATTACGATCAGTTTACTTTCCCGAAAAATGTAGGCTTAACTGGGGAAATTATTCCGGAAAAACCAGATCAGAAAGGCAATGCACACCCAGCTGCGAATGTGTGCCGGGATGGGAATGTTTCTTCAGGAGAAAATAACCTGCCTGTGGCAAAGGTATTTATGGAGCTTCTGGTTCCGGAAGGAGCAGAAGTGCTGGCCTCTTACGAGCACTACAACTGGAAAGACTACGCCGCCATCACCCGAAACCACTACGGAAAAGGCCAGGCCGTATACATCGGCTGCATGACAGACGAGGAAACCCTGAAGTCCGTTTATAAAGCCGTGCTCCCAGATGCAGGCGTAGAAATCCCAGAATACCATTACCCCATCATCGTGCGAAAAGGCACCAACGACCTGGGCAAAACCGTCCGCTATTTCCTGAGCTACTCTGCCGTAGAACTGGAAATGCCCTATGATTATAAAAATGGCATAGAGTTGTTAGAAAACACCGCCGTAGAAACCGGCGCCGCCCTCCAAATGCCAGCGTGGGGTGTGAAGATTGTGGAAGAAGCATAAAAAGAAATCTTAAAATGTTCCGGTAAACGGTGAGAAGACATCGGTTACCGGAACTTTTTGACTAGTCTGGTTGCTGTTGCAGGAAAGTGTATAAAGGTCTAAATAATTTAATATACATAAAACGTGATTTTTGTGCTAAAATAGTAATGAAAAACGTGAGAAAACTGCAAATAAAAGCTCAAAAAACGTGATTGGCTTTTTAGAAGGGGTGAGGCTATGTATTTTAGGAGAAAAGTAGACAGTTATTTAAGACAGTGGAAGGAGAAAGAAAACAGACTTCCGCTAATCATTAAAGGTGCAAGACAGATTGGGAAAACAGAATCTATTGTTCATTTTGCAAGTGAGAATTATGAGAATATAGTTTTTATAAATTTTGTGCTGGAGGGGCAGTATAAAACCATATTAAGTGACGGATATAGCGTCGAAAACATTATAAAAAATATATCCCTCATAGACCCCTCTAAAAAATTTATTGCAGGAAAAACTCTGATCGTTTTTGATGAACTGCAGGAATTTCCAGATATTGCCACTTCTTTGAAGGCCTTTAAGCTGGATGGAAGATTTGATGTAATTTGCAGCGGATCTCTGCTTGGAATTAATTATAAAAAGATTCACAGCAATAGTGTGGGATATAAAACAGACTACGAAATGTTTTCCATGGATTTTGAGGAATTTCTCTGGGCAAAGGGTTACTCAGATTTACACATCCAGCAGATTCTGGAACATATGTGTTCCGGGAAAGCATTCTCTGATACCGAGTTGTCTGTTTACAAAAAATTGTTTCTTGAATATTGCGTGCTTGGGGGCATGCCGGCAGTGATTAGGCAATATATCGAAACGAATACATTTTCTGATACTTTGGAAATTCAGCATCAGATTCAATTAGATTATGAAGAAGATATCAGAAAATATGCAGAAGGGTTAGACCAAACGAAAATTGCCAGTGTATATCGAAGCGTTC
>CAVJRB010000488.1:0-2364 GCA_963651655.1 bacterium
TTTCAAAGGAACGTCGTATACTGTGGAATCCCCTGAAAGTGATTTTGGGTATTCCGGCTATTTCACAATATTTGTCAATCATACTTCCAAAACCTTTTGACAGTCTGCGATACGGAGCTTTTACTGTTACGAAAACCTCTGGGATTTCACACTTAGGACGCCAGTCAAGGATGTAGTCAGCCAAAGTATTCATGGTAGTCCCATTCAGTTTGGATACGATAGGGGTATGTGTCTTCGACTGTATTACCGATACTCTATGGTTATGCCAGTCAATATCGGATAATCTAATACCGATAATGTCAATCCCACGAAGCCCGGTGCAGTATGCAACGAGAATAATAGCAAGATCTCTCTTGCACAGGGAACTGTTCATGGATGCCGCATCTGCGATCCCCGCAATCTCCTCCTCAGAATAAGCGGGAATAATACGCCGGTGATCATTCTTCAATTTCAGCAGTGAATAATCGCGGTGGAGGGTGAGATTATCACGATGAATGTGGTAATTCATCAAAAAGATACAAAACATGTATACCGGATGAATTACACAATAGCAATTCACATATGCAGGTATTTTCTGCGAAATGATATTTCTCCACCTGATGTTGAGAATCTAATACAGAAAAATCTTTTACCTGTCAGACCTGGGCGATCAGACCCTCGCAAAGTCAGACCCAAGTCAGTAGTGAGTTTTCTGTATCGAGTAGCTTAACTTCTACAAAAGTATATCGTTTTTTCTGGCAGATGGCAATCTGTCTTTTTGTATTGTCTAAAAATAGGCGAACAATCTCCAAAACAAATTTACAGGGGGATATTCCCATGTTTTTTCAGGACTTTGTTCCCTTTTCTTTTATTTTCCAGAAACGCAAGGTCTGCCAAAAGCCGTTTCCTCGTCTCCTCCGGTCTTAGGATCTCATCCACATAACCCTGCTCCACTGCCCTTTTTGCATTTATTACTTCTCTTCTGTAATTTTCTGTCAGTTCCCTGGCCCGCTGTTCCCTGGCATTTCCTGTAAGCTCTGCTAATTCTTTCCGATAGAGGATCTTAGCCGCAGCCTGCTCTCCCATAACTGCGATTTCAGCCTTTGGCCAGGCATACACGAAATCGACCCCCAGATGCTTGCTTCCCATGGCAATGTACGCACCGCCATAGGCACGGCGCAGGATCACCGTGATCTTGGGAACGTCACTCTCCCCATAGGCATACAGAAGCTTTGCACCATGGCGGATGATCCCTTTCTCCTCCTGCTCATGTCCAGGCATAAACCCGGGCACATCTGTAAATGTAAGGATGGGAATGTCATAGCAGTCACAATAGCGGATAAAACGCGCTGCCTTCACGCTGCTGTCCACATCCAGCACCCCGCCTTTGCAGTAAGGCTGATTGGCCACAAAGCCCACCGTCTGTCCTCCCATTTTGCCAAGACCCACAACAATATTCCTGGCGTACTCCTTCTGGATTTCCAAAAAAGAACCTTCATCGGCAGTCAGCTCAAGAATCCGCCTTACATCATAGACTTCTTCTTTTCTTTCTGGAAGAATGTTTTCCATTCCTTTTCCTTCCTTCTGAGATCCTTCTTCCTCCTGTTTTTTCGCCTGGTCGCCGTAGTAATGTGGGATCAAAAGAAGCAGCTGTCTTACCTTTTCGTAGCATTCCAGTTCCGTTTTACAGCCAAACTGAAGGGTTCCGCTTTTTTCCTCATGCATCCTGGCACTGCCAAGTGCAGATGCATCCACCTTCTGATGAAATACAGCCTCCACCACCCTGGAACCGGTGATGTA
The DNA here is from genome assembly GCA_963651655.1 of bacterium. Lineage (GTDB taxonomy): Bacteria > Bacillota > Clostridia > Lachnospirales > Lachnospiraceae > Blautia_A. The sequence continues at coordinate 1,780 of CAVJRB010000488.1, forward strand.
CATATTCCCAATGTCTTCTACCATAAACACAAAATCACTCAGTCCCGGGGAATAGGCAGCCCCTCCGGCACAGTTTCCTGCAATAATGGAAATCTGGGGAATATATCCGGAAGCCAGCGTATTATAATGGAAAATCTCACCATAACCCGCCAGTGCATCCACCCCTTCCTGGATCCTGGCGCCGCCGGAATCGTTGATTCCAATGACCGGACATCTGTTGTCTATGGCAAGGGAAATTGCCCGGGCGATCTTATCCCCATGTTTTTTTCCAAGGGTTCCTGCCATCACGGTAAAATCCTGGGCGTAGATCACCACACGCCGTCCATTTACCAGGCCATATCCTGTGATCACCCCATCATAGGGCACGGTTCCTCTTTTCAGGCCGATTCCCTCTGTCTCGTTGCAGATTCCCGATCCGATTTCCCGAAAGGATCCCACATCCAGGATCCTGTTGATCCTCTCTATGGCATGAAGCTTTCCTTTTTTATGTTGCTTTTCCACCTGGTAATTGCCTGACACATTGATCCCTCCTCTTATGCAGTCATTCCACCATCGATCACAAAGATCTGGCCCGTAATATAAGAG
>CAVJRB010000489.1:0-3416 GCA_963651655.1 bacterium
TTCCAGTATGGCGTATCCCTGAATGAAACAGGCCATTGCAATTCCGGGGAAAAGGTAGGAAATCAGCACATCCGGCCGCATGAAACCGTAATAGGACAGGGAAAAGAAGTTGGTTCCTCCGCCGAGCCCTGTGAAATCCGGAAAAAGCTGTCCTGTAGCATAGAAATTTTTTCTCATATAATCCGCAATGGTCATATGCTGGGAGTACCAGTCTGTCTGGGAACCAAACCAGGATCCCTCCGGAATCAGTCTCCAGATGAGAAAGCCTCCCGCAGATAGAAGAAGCAGTAAAATAATAAAATTTCTCCGGGTGAATTTTTGAGGTCTGCTGCAGAAAATCATAGTAAGTCCTTTCTTGAGTCCTAAAACTGTTGTGGCAGGTTGCTAACTGTAATTTTGATATCAAAACACATTGTATGCCGTTTGTCAAGTTACAGTGCCTGATTTTACAGGGAAAAGCTTAAGAGAAAAGACGGGAAAATCTGAAGAATTTCTGAATATTTTCCCGATTCGCAAGTCCAGCCACTTGTTTTAGTAAAATGCTTGTGTTAAACTTTCCCAGAGAATGTTAAATGAAAAGAGGATATTTTAATATATGTTAGATGTTTGTCTGGTTGGAACCGGAGGAATGATGCCACTTCCAAGAAGGTGGCTGACTGCCCTGATGACCCGGTATAAAGGAAGCAGTCTTCTCATTGACTGCGGTGAGGGAACCCAGGTTGCCATTAAGGAAAAAGGCTGGAGCTTCAAGCCCATTGACGTGATCTGCTTCACCCATTTTCACGGCGACCACATCAGCGGCCTTCCGGGACTTCTTCTTACAATGGGAAATGCGGAGCGCACAGAGCCGCTGACTTTGATCGGCCCGAAAGGCCTTGAAAGAGTAGTAAATGCTCTTCGGGTGATCGCGCCTGAGCTCCCTTTTGAACTGAAATTTATTGAAATCAACGGTCCGGAGCAGGTATTTGAGATCAACGGCTACCGGATCACGGCATTTCGCGTAAACCACAATGTACTTTGCTACGGATATACTCTGGAGATTCTCCGCCAGGGGAAATTTTCCCCGGAACGTGCCCGTGAGCAGGGAATTCCGCTGGAATACTGGAATCCGCTGCAGAAAGGAAATGTGATCGAGGCAGACGGCGTGACATACACACCGGACATGGTGCTTGGACCAGCCAGAAAAGGCCTGAAGGTTACTTATACTACAGATACCCGCCCAACAGAATCCATTGTGAAGCATGCCCCGGGTTCTGATCTTTTTATCTGCGAGGGAATGTACGGGGAGGATGACAAGCTGGAGAAGGCAAAAGGCTATAAGCATATGACCTTCCGCGAGGCTGCCACCCTTGCAAGAGACGCCGGAGTGAAGGAAATGTGGCTGACCCATTACAGCCCGTCCCTGATCCGCCCGGATGAATATATGGATATGGTAAGAGGAATTTTCCCCAATGCTTATCCAGGCAAAGATGGAAAAACAATGGAATTAAATTTTGAAGAGGATTAAAGAATGAAAGATACATTAATTCTTGCAATAGAGAGTTCCTGCGATGAAACTGCAGCTTCCGTAGTAAAAAACGGCAGGACCATTTTATCAAACGTGATCTCTTCCCAGATCGCACTTCATACCTTATATGGAGGCGTTGTGCCGGAAATCGCGTCACGTAAGCATATTGAAAAAATAAACCAGGTGATCGAGGAGGCGCTGAAAGAGGCGGATGTTACCCTGGATGATCTGGATGCAATCGGCGTCACCTACGGTCCCGGACTTGTAGGTGCCCTTCTTGTAGGCGTAGCAGAGGCCAAGGCAATCGCATATGCGAAGAAGCTTCCTCTTGTAGGTGTTCATCACATCGAGGGACATGTTTCCGCCAATTATATTGAGCATCCTGATCTGGAACCGCCGTTTCTGTGCCTGATCGTATCAGGCGGACATACCCATCTTGTAATCGTAAAGGACTACGGCGAGTTTGAGATTCTGGGACGCACCAGGGATGATGCAGCGGGAGAGGCCTTTGACAAGGTTGCCCGTGCCATTGGACTTGGTTATCCGGGAGGACCTAAGGTGGATAAACTGGCCCGCGAGGGAAATCCGGACGCCATTGTTTTCCCAAAAGGAAAGCTTGGAGACTGCCCATACGATTTCAGCTTCAGCGGCGTGAAGTCTGCAGTTTTGAACTATATCAATAATGCCCAGATGAAAGGGGAGGAGATCAACCGCGCAGATCTTGCAGCTTCCTTCCAGAAATCTGTGGTGGATGTATTGGTGGAGCATACTATGCTTGCAGCCAAGGACTATCATATGGATAAAATTGCCATCGCAGGCGGCGTTGCATCCAACGGTGCCCTTCGTGAGGCTATGACCAGAGCATGTGAAAAAAGAGGATACAAATTCTACCGTCCGTCCCCGATCTTTTGTACAGACAATGCGGCAATGATCGGCGTTGCGGCTTATTATGAGTATATAAAAGGAACCCGTCACGGCTGGGATCTGAATGCGGTTCCAAATCTGAAGCTGGGAGAAAGATAATGGAGCAGGGCAGATGTACAGCCATTGTTCTGGCAGCAGGACAGGGCAAAAGAATGCACAGCAAAATACAGAAGCAGTTTCTGGAAATAGGAGGGAAACCCATTCTGTATTATTCTATGGAGTGTTTTCAGAAGAGCCCGCAGATCCAGGATATGATTCTGGTGACGGGAGAAGATATGATTTCCTATTGCCAGAGTGAAATTGTGGAGAAATACGGCTTCACCAAGGTGCGCAAAGTGACTGCAGGCGGAAAAGAACGCTATGATTCCGTGTATGCGGGGCTTTTGTGCTGTCAGGATACCGATTATGTGTATATTCATGATGGAGCCAGACCCTTTGTCACAGAAGAGATGATCCAGAGGGGCTATGAGGCTGTGAAAAGGACAAATGCGTGCGTTATGGGCATGCCATCCAAGGATACCGTGAAGCTTGCAGATCCGTCAGGCTATATTAAAGAAACCCCGGACCGCAAAATTGTATGGAATATTCAGACTCCTCAGATATTTTCTTATGATCTGATCTGCGGAGCCTATGAAAGCATCCGCAAAAAAGACATGAGCAATGTGACGGATGACGCCATGGTAGTAGAGCAGGAGACAGGAACGAAGATCCTTCTGGTGGAGGGATCTTATCAGAATATTAAGATCACAACCCCGGAAGATCTGGCGGTTGCGGAGGCTTTTCTGCGATATTGAACGAATTTTTGAAAAAAATAAAAATTCTTGTTGACACCAAAAGGATTTGATGATAGAATACGTTTTGCACTGACAGAGACAACCTCTTGAGTGAAGGACAACTCCCGATGTGCGAAACGGTTTTATTTGATCATTTATGGAGAGATATCGAAGTGGTCATAACGAGGCGGTCTTGAAAACCGTTTGTCCGC
>CAVJRB010000490.1:0-5181 GCA_963651655.1 bacterium
ATTATAACATGTAACGGAGAGAAAGATGGTTGTCGTTAGCCATCTTTTTTTCTTTTTATGAGAAAAGTTTAGGGAGGGTGTGACTCAGTATGAGTCACACCCTCCCTCTCTTAGAACTGTCTATTTCCCGACAGCCCCTTCACGCCTCACTTTGCGGTATATTTTGCCTGAATTCAGCTGCCGCGGTTAGAACACAAGCAGCCCGATATGATAAACAATACAGGAAACAAGCAGCGCCGCAATGGTATAGAAAACACCGATCTTCGCAGTCCATTTCACAGAATGGGTCTCTCTTGCGGTAGCTGCCAGTGCGCTCACACATGGCATGTTGAAGCTGATGGCGAAGATAAAAGCCAGGCCTTCTACTCTGCTGAAATTGGAGGACAGGATAGAGGAAATATCCGCAGCGCTTCCTGCAGCTTTGGCGCCGAATGTGGAGCTGACCAGGTTTCCGCCCGCACCGTACAGGGTGTTTAGGACGCCCAGCAGAGATTCCTTGGAAATAGCAGAAGCACAAAATGCTAGGAATGCCTGCCACTTCAGTCCGAAGAACATGGTCACCGGCTCAATCAGAACCCCAAGCTTATACAAAATACTGGATTCCTGATTTCCCCCAAATCCATATGTAAGAACGAAAAATACGATGGACACCAGAGAAATCACACGTAGGGCACGGCAGAAAATATCAAAGGTGCGCTGGAAGGTGACATACAGAATATTTTTCCAGTCCGGTTTATGGTAGGGCGGAAGCTCCATGATCAGTCCCACCCGCTCTTTTTTGGGGGAAAGGGAATTTCCGAATATCTTATATACCACCCACATCATAAGAAACATGAACAGAAAAATAGATACCATAACCAGGAATCCGCCGGTGCTTCCAAAGAGAGCAATTGCAATAGTCGGAACTACGGAAAGAGTGGCAGCACAGGGCATGGCCCAGGACATGGCAATTGCCAGCACACGCTGTCCCCAGTTATCTACCACACGGGTGCCGGTTGTTCCGGCAATGGTACAGCCAAGGCCCATGAAAAACGGCATAATGGTTTTTCCCTGTAATCCAACTTTGGACATGGTGTGGTCAAAAAGAAAGGAAATCCGTGCCAGATATCCGGTCTCTTCCATTAAATTAAAACCAAGTGTGATTCCAAGTACGAAGGATGCCATCATAAATGCGAAGTAAAGCACATTCATAAGAACGTCGCATACCAGAGAAATCAGAAGCGGATGGACGTTACCTTTCTGCATGACAGACTGCAGTACCGCGGAAAGGGGTGTCAAAATGGCAGACGCAATACCGGAGATCACTCCTGCAAAAATCATGGCAAGGAGAAAGATTCCAAGAATAATGCCAAATGCCATCAGCTTTCCTTTTACCGGGGAGAGGGCTTTTTTGTCAAAGTCGGTGAAAGCACTTCCGGCAGTTTTGGAGGTGGTGAGAACACCTTCCAGCAGGGAGTCGATGAAGGCAACTTTTTCCCTGGCGGAGGTCAGCGGGGTGGAATTGATAATCGGCTTTTTCACCAGGCTTTCGTCTATGGTTTCATAGAGTTTTTGGTAATCCTTTTTGCAGATGGCAGACATTGGTACCACCGGAATACCAAGCTTACGGGAAAGCGTGTCTGTGTGAATAGTGATTCCCTGGCTCTTTGCCACATCCATCATATTCAAAACCAGAACAGCAGGCACCTGTGTTCCAACAAAATCTGCCAGCATGTAAAGGCTTCTTTTTAACTGGGATGCGTCAGCCATTACCAGAACCAGGTCTGCATTTCCAGATTCGATGTACTCTTTTGTGATGATTTCTTCGTCAGAACCAGCAGAAAGAGAATAGCTTCCTGGAAGGTCGGCGAGGATCATCTGGCGGCTTTTCCTCTTAAATTCACCCTCTTTTTGATCCACAGTTTTGCCAGGTCAGTTGCCAACGTGCTGGTGGGAGCCGGTGATCATGTTAAAAATGGTGGATTTGCCGGAGTTTGGCTGCCCCAGAAGGGCGATAACAGGCTTGTCACTCATTTTTTGGTACCTCCTACTGTGATTTTTTTACTTTCTTCCCTGCCGATGGCAACCAAAGTGTCTCTTGCGAAAATCAGAACCGGCTGCTTTTTCTGATTCTGGCAGACTTCAATCTGGCTGCCGCACATCACGCCCATAGAGGATAGACGGTTTGTCAGACGGGCTTCGTCCTTGATTTCCAGGACAGAATACTTTCTCCCAGGCGTGGTCTGATCAAGGGTGCATTTTTCCATTTCCTTTTCCTCCAATCTGAATGTATTCTTTGTTTTAAATCCAAATAATTAGTAAATTAGGAATCTCTAACTGAAAAAATACTAACAAATTAGAGGGAAAGTGTAAAATCCATTCGAGTATTTTGAATCCATTTAGCAAACTATTTTCCGCAGAAGATTGTCATTTGGAGCGGCAATTGATAGAATGAGCTTATGAACACTCATTTTTCTGTACACAAAGAAAACGAAGGGGACGTTGACTTTTACATTCTTGCGCCGGGAATCAGGATGTGCTTTAACCAGATTTACACAAGCAGCTGGATGAGAGGAGACAGCACGGTATTTTCTGAGCATATGCTGATCTTGAATTTTTGTCTGAATGGCAGATGTGATGTGTCTCTTTCGGGAAATCGGTATACCATTGTAAAAGAGCGGCAGGTATGCGTCAGCACTCTTTTACCCACGAAGGATTTTTATTATCCAGGCAGGCTGTATGAGGGAATTCAGATTTTTATTGACCTGGATTCTATGAGGCTGGCAGCAGGGGAGGACTTTCTGACTCTGCTGGGGATTGACACCCGGCAGATCACAGAAACATTCTGTGGGAAAAACGGGCTCTATCTGCACCGCATGAACGACACTCTTTATGAGCTGGTGAAGGAGATGTGGAAAAGAAAGGAGGAGGCTGAGCTGGGAATGCTCCGCTATTTTACTGTGCGGCTGCTCCACGAACTGACAGCCCTGCCCTGTGAAAGTGAATCCGACCTTTATTTTACCCGCTCCCAGCTTGCCATTGTGAGAGAGGCGGAGGCGATTATTTTGCAGGACCTCTCCAAAAGGATTACGGCCAGAGAGCTGGCGGAGCGTTTTGGCATCAGCGAGAGCAGCTTTAAGCTGTATGTGAAAGGAATCCTGGGGGACAGCTATCTTTCCTATTTCCGCAGAAAACGGATGGAAAAAGCCGCAGAACTGCTGGAGTCTACCAGCCTGAAGGTGATTGAAATCGCTAATCTGGTAGGCTACGAAAACCAGGGAAAATTCGCCAGAGTGTTTGCAGAAGCGTATGGCGTTTCGCCGCTGGAATTCCGGAGGCTGTCGAAGTAGGAATGATATTCAGAGCTTCTTATTAGACTTAGACATGAATGTGATTTATTGTGTTAGCATAGACATTTAAGAGAGTGTGAGTCTGTGCTGAGCTGCCGCTTTGCGGCGAAATGGGGGAAATATGCCGGATCAGAAGCTGGATAATCTTTTAAATCTTGCAATGGATGCCACAGAAGAGGAGCGGGAAAAATCCCGGAATTTGAATGTGGGGTATGATGAGCGGACGCGGGAGTGGGAGATTATTGTGAAGTACAGTGGGGAAATTGGGGAGGTGGGCGGACCGGGAATCTCAGTAGTTCCGTTGCTTGGCGGTTATGCGATTGTGACGCTTCCAGAGGATATATTAGATGAATATTCTAGGCGTCCGCAGATTGAATTTATCGAAAAGCCCACCCGTCTTTATTTCGAAGATCTCTTTTCAAAAGAGGCAAGCTGCATTACCCAGCTACAGCGTGATGAACCAGGAAATCTGCAGCTGACAGGCCGCGGCATCCTGATTGGAATTGTAGATTCCGGCGTGGATTACCGCCATCCTGCCTTTCTCACCAGTGATGGAAAATCCCGGATTCTGCGCCTGTGGGATCAGAGCATTCCCGGAAATCCCCCGGAAGGCTATCTGACAGGAACTGAATATACCAATGAGGAAATCAATGAGGCGTTGTCTCTTCCAGTACAGGAAGGGTGGCGCCTTGTTCCGTCTGAAGATGTAAGCGGACACGGAACTGCAGTGCTGGGGGTGGCAGCTGGCAGTGATTTTTCCCCGGGAGCAGTGAACCGCGGCGTAGCATATGAGAGTGATCTGATGGTTGTGAAAATGGGGATTCCAAGGAAAGATTCTTTTCCAAGGACGACAGAACTAATGCAGGGAGTGGATTATCTGGTGCGGCAGGCGCTGCAGCTTGGCCGGCCGATGGTAATCAATCTCAGCTTCGGCAATAATTACGGCTCCCACAGAGGGGATTCCCTGGTGGAAACCTACCTGGACAGTGTTTCAAGTATGGGAAAGCTTGCAATTTGTGTAGGAATGGGGAATAACGGCAGCGATGCACTGCACTTCGGTGGAAAACTCTCTACTGGGGAAACCCAGGAAATCGAACTGGGAGTAGGTTCATTCGAGCCAACTTTGAATGTACAGCTGTGGAAAGACTACGAAGATGAAATGGAAATCTATCTGGAAAATCCAGCCGGAGAGCGAGTAGGTCCATTAGACGAAACCCTGGGCGCCCAGCGCTGGCAGCTTGGAAACACCGAGCTTCTCATCTACTACGGAAAGCCAGCACCCTATCACGTGACCCAGGAGATTTATGTGGATTTCCTGGTGAGGGATGAGCCCTCAATACAGCAAAGCAGTTATATAGACAGCGGAGTATGGAAGATTATCCTTGCAGCAAGAAATATTAAGAATGGACAATACTTTCTCTGGCTTCCCGGTGGGAAAACCTTAAATCCCGGCACTGCGTTTTATCTTCCCCGTGCCCAGGGAACCCTGACCATTCCTGCAACTGCCCGTCGTGTAATCAGCGTAGGCGCCTACGATGCCCGCCTAAACGCTTACGCCGACTTTTCCGGCCGCGGCAGCCGCGCCCTCCCCTACCCCAAACCAGACCTGACCGCCCCCGGCGTTGACATCCTCGCCCCCAGAGCCGGCGGAGGCTACGCCCGCTTTTCCGGCACCTCCTTTGCCACTCCATTCGTCGCCGGCGCCGCCGCCCTCCTAATGGAATGGGGAATCCCTCGCGGCAACGATCCCTACCTCTACGGCGAAAAACTAAAAGCCTACCTCCGCCGCGGCGCCCAGCCACTGCCAGGATTTGACGTGTATCCGAATGATTTGGTGGGGTGGGGTGTACTC
>CAVJRB010000491.1:0-2510 GCA_963651655.1 bacterium
GTTGTATTCGTCAGATTCATATTTCAAATTTGAAATTGTGTGATCTCCGCCGTCAAAGGAGCCAAGAAACAAGGTGGAATGATTTTCCATGTCATTCATATTGCCGATGGGTTCCCAGTCAATGCCTGTAAGATCAAGATCGTCTGTCAGAAGAAAATAAGTATCCGCATAACCTGCGTTTGAACCGTCATTTACATTAGCGGCAAATGTCAGAAAAGAATCTGTTGAGGAAATCTGGTACGGATCCTCCTGGGTACCACTGCCGCCGTCATAAGAGCATTTAGATGCGGTGCTTACTGCTTCTTCTGCAAATACGGTACTGGTTAATCCGGCAGATAAGGTAGCTGCCATGGTAAGCGTTAATAAAACAGAAACGAACTTCTTTTTCATTGTGGTGTGCCTCCTGTGTTATATAATAGTTAGTTGTTTCTAACAATAGCCATACCATTTCTTACAGGGTCACACCACTCCATTTGGACGATAACCACTCTGCTTAGACAGATTCTTTTGCGGAAATCAATTTATGTTCTGCAGGCTTTCATTTGATAAAAGGCAATTCAGGGAGTTTTCCGGTTTCGATGATGGAGGTCAGCATTTGGGCAAATCTTTTTGGGTCTCGGATTTGATACTGCATGTGATTATAGCCGTCAAAGACCGGGAAATTTCCGGAAGGGTAGGCCTGCATAACGGCATCACGGTATTTGAAGTGTTCTTCTATGCTTCCAAATTCCCAGAACGTATGCCGCTGCATTTCTTCTGATAAAGCAGGGAAGGGCTTATCCTCCAGGCTGTCAGAGAGCTGGCGGCGGATGTTTTGGTAGGTCAGATTTTTTCCAGCCTGGATAAAATAGGGCTTGATCTGTTCATCATCGCACCAGAGAAGCTTCTTCAAGGTTTTTCCATTTGACCAGTAGAGGCTTTTGATCGCGAGATATAAAAAGGGAACCATGATTTTCCTGGTCATTTTGTTGATCTGTGCAAACTGTCCCCCGTCAAAGAAAACGTGCCTGACTGGTACCCCGGCAGTGGTCAGAAATGCCATGGCCAGATCTGCACCCAGGGAAGAAGCTACTATAAGCTCGATTTCTGAAATCCCGTGGGTGTTAAGAAATGTTTTTATTTGCTGGATTTCGTCAGCTTTTGTCTGATATTTTTGATCGGCGCAGTATACGGTTGAGGTTGGTAGAATACAGTAATATTTTTCTTTCAGATAGTTCGCCACCGGAATGCTGCTGTCGCCAGTGACTCCCATGGCATGAAAAAATAAGATGGCTGGGTTTGAGCTGTTTCCTGTTGTTGTGAATTCCATAAAATCTCCTTCTTTCACGGTGTTAGTTATTACTTACCGCTATTTTACCACAATTTTATGATCAGAAAACAAATTTTTGGCTTAATAGTAAAACTTTACCAGCCCTTCAGCACAGAAATCTGATATGCGGTAATGTTCTGGGGATTTTGCAGTGCTTGTTTGCGCCAGGCACTTGGGGAAAGTCCGGTTATTTTTCGGAAATTCCGCAGGAAAGTTGACAGGACCGGATAGCCTGCTGCACGGGAAATATCCTCTATGGAGTCATTTCCATGTGCCAGCAGCTCACACGCTTTGTTGATCCGGACAACGTTCAGGTATTCCGATGGCGACATGTTTGTATACTCGGAAAAAATCCTTCTCATATGGGTCTCGCTTAATCCGCAGCTTCTGGCATAGTCCCTGGATTTGATCTCTTCCATGTAATGAAGCTCCATATAGTTTACGATTTTTCGGACATAATTCATGGTATCAGAATGAGAAAGTTCAGGCTCATGCTCTACCTTGTTCAGCCGGTCAAAAAACAAAAGAAAATTAAAGGCAAGGGATAAGATTGCATATTTATAATTGCTCTTTTTCTGCTGTTCTTCTTGGATGATCATCTGCAGCAGTTCTGCAGCCACAGCATTTGCGCTGTGATCCAGCACAAAAACCTCTTCGGAAAGATTTTTCTGCATGCTGGCATATTTTTCCGGCGCATCTGAGAAAATCTTCTTCAGGATCATATCCGTATCTATGAAAAGATACTCCCATTTTTGCTTTTTCTCATACTCTTCCGGTGCCGGGCAGGTACGGTGGGGAATGTTTTTGGGGATGAAGGTCAGGGTGCCTGCATGATAGGGCAGCTCTTTGTCCGCAAACTGTATGCTGCCATTTCCGTAATGACAATACCCGACTTCCAGGTAATTATGAAAATGCATATTATCGGTCCCATAGATGGTCTCCCACTTTTCCCCGGTTAACACAAGCAATGGAATTTCCTGGGAAAGCTCGTAGTAACGATATTCCGCTTTTGACATTGGTGAATTCCTCCAAAGAAAAAACTGTAACAATAAACCATAGGAGTTTATCATTACAGTTTTTATTATCCTACTATTATACTAGGAATATTCTACTATGCTTTTGCGGGGCTGTCAACAATAAATACCACACAACTGTGTCCAGATGGCGGGCGTTTTGGTTAGAGCAATTCCAACAGCTGCTG
>CAVJRB010000492.1:0-2990 GCA_963651655.1 bacterium
CTTTATCTCATCTACACTCTGCTGCATGCTGGTTCCCCGAAGGTGCTGCTCATTTTTTGCAAACCAGAACTCATATTTTCCCTCAAAATGTGCTCCGACAATCCCTTTCACATCCAGATATGGCGTCAGAAGATGATGCACAATTGCAAACTGATCATCCGCTTCATTTTTTGCATCTGTGTGAATAATCACACGTTTCTTTTTCTGCTCCGGCACCTGATAGCAATATTTCCTTAAAAGTTCATTTCTCTTCATAGTCTTAGCATTCCTTTACTCATCTTTATATTCAAGCAATACACTTTTCGCCCCAAACGGAACAACTGCATACTCTTTTCTGTACAGAGGGCTTTTTCCATTCTTCCAGGAGCCTCGCATGGTAAAACAGTCTGGGCTGGTACACTCTGGGGTTTCTGGTACATGGTGTGGGCCAAAGAGATTTCGCATGCTGGAAGTGAGAGTAAGCTCGATCAGATTTTCTTTTTGGGAGATTAATTTTATTGGAACCCTCTTGGAAAAAACATTTTCTGCAACACTTTTTCCATTTACCTTCACACTGTAAACCATATAATCTCCATTCACTTCCAGATACGCCTGTTCTTGTTTTCCCATTACCCGCGCTGTGAACTTTATACTACCGCAAAAATGTGCGTACCCACTTCCCGTAATATCTTTTATATCAATTTTATAATCTGGTTTTCCAATTATCCGTTCCTTATTTACTTTAAAATCCCCCAACAAATAAACTGGCTCGATTTCATTTTCAAAAGTAAGACAATTACTTACACTTTCTGTGGAATCTGGATCAAATAATGCCGTTTTGATTTCATCATTTCTATGCCAAAATAATTGGTATTTCAGCTCATTTTCTCCAATTATTATCTGTTTTGTTATATCACTCTGTACAAAAAGCGGATCAAATTTACTCTGTTCCGGATATAGTCTGCTGCCGTTCAGTGTAAGATCATTTTGTCCGCTGTCTTCCAGAAGCAGAATTGTATTTTCGCTGATTTCTTCTGCTTCAAAAGTCTGTTTTACCCACAATTCTCCTTCGTAAGATTCTTTAATCAGTCTTTCGCAAATTTCATAAACCAGATGCGGTTCATCGAAATGAACTCCATCTTTGCTGATACTTGCAAGGTCCAGCGGCATTCCATTTCTGTCCCCATCTGTGAAGTGAAATTCATCCGTGATGTTCTGGACCAATTCGTAGATGGAATTTCGCTTTTTCTGAATCTGGTACGGAACAGGATAATTCTGCAAAAGTACTTTGGATTCACCCGGCAGTAAAGTCAGCTGGGCATCGACTTCCTCTAAAGTAAGATCATCCAAATTTAAAACTGCGAAATTGCCCTCTGGCAAAGTACACGTTCCTGCTTTAGCACTTTCATTTAAAAGATAAAGCAGCCTGCAGCCTCCAAGGTCGCGGTATGTGTATGGTATGCGGCCATTTATTTGTAATTGAATTTCTTCTGTTGCTCTGATCTGCGGCAGCGCCCCGAATAAATTTCCTTTTATTTTTCCCATTCCAAGAAAGCTGTAGTCATCTCTTCTGCCTTCTGTATACAGCGGTATCTCATCAAATAAATGTACTTTTCCGCCCTGCTCTGTAAATTCTTCCAGCAGCTTTTTCGTACTTGCAAAAAGACTGAGACAATAAGGCAGAATCACATGCTGGTATTCACATTTTCCCACCAGGAATTTCCCGTTTTCCACCTTTCCATGACGGGAAAGTATCGTCTCATCTGCCAGGTGCCAGCTGATTCCGCTCTCGTCTAAAAGGTCAATCAGTGCACTCATCTTTTCATCTAATTCTTTTACATGGCTCTCATCCAGTCGAATATACTTCAAATATATGCTTGCCATCGGATTGATCACAACTGCATTCGTAATTTCCCGACTGTTTGCCAGCAAATATCCAAGTCTGTCAAAATATCGATTAAACGCAGGATAAGCTCCGCTCCAGGTATTATTGCTCCCGAAGCTTGGCGGATAGTCCTGTTTTCCCTGACCTTTCAGGCTGTAGCTGATAAGATGCTGACAGGTCATGTTCACACCACGCACATACTGGCTTTCCCCGATCAGCTTCAACTGCCCCGGAGTACAATCCCAGCCAGCACCGCAAAAACTTTCCGTAAGGACACGTTTTTTCCCAAGCTGTGCCGCTGCACTACCCACCTGCCGGGCAGATAATTTTGCGGAAGGTACACGTCCCAGATGGTCTATAGTGGGAATGGTTTCGTATTCATAAGTAGGTGTTACTGCTGCACCACCCCACATCTGCCTACACAGATTATTTTCCTCTATACTGTGACCGCAGAAAATACAATGGTGTTCTTCACACCAGTCATTTAACATTTTGTAGTAATTAAGCGTATACAATTCATTCAGAAGCCTGTAATACCGAGTGCGGTAAACATAGCCCTGTTCTCCCAAAATGAACAGATACAGCAGGCCATCCCGGATATCTTCCCCATATCGTTCCTCCCAGATCTGCTCAGCCACAGACGTATAAGGAGTCTCATACCGATAATATTGGGGTTCGTCTGTGAAAAATCCAGCCAGTTCTTTTCCAAACCGATCTGCAAAATGGCTATAATATGCCTCATATACAATGTCCAGAAACTGTTTCACAACCTGTGGATTCAGAATATCTGTATTTGCCGGACTGCTTTTCAGATAAATACAATGATATTCCTGCAGGCCACTCTCTGGTTTCGAAATTCTTCTTGCAGTGCCCTCTTCCAGTGCGAATACCACAAAAGCATTTTCATCAAAAGCTTCCTGTATTTTGTAGGAAAGATGTTTGGCCCTGTTTTCCGGGTCTTTCAGAAGCCTTCCACCTGCGAAACCGCTTGGCCAGCCATGTTCGTCATAGATTAGAACCTGCATATCCAGTTTTTTCGCTTCGTCCAGACACACTCCCACCAGATGAAACCACTGCTCACTTAAATACTCCACCTCAAGGCCATTTCTGGCATGAATCATAAAGC
>CAVJRB010000493.1:0-4043 GCA_963651655.1 bacterium
TCCTCATGCAGTTCATGGGGACAGACCAGGCTTTCAGTTTGCGAAGGATATGGGAATTCCAATAAAGGGGTACGTCTATTGCTATCCATCCAAATCCAATTACCTTGGCGGTGATATTATCAGCGGCATGATCGACACCGAGTTGTACAAGAAGGAGGAGATCAGCGTTTTCTTTGATATTGGTACCAACGGAGAGCTGGTGATCGGAAATAAGGAATTTCTTCTTTGCGGAGCCGGGGCAGCAGGCCCTGCACTGGAGGGCGGCGTGGTGCGCACCGGAATGCGGGCAGACACAGGTGCTGTGGATGAGATAAAAATACGGGACGGAAAAATCTTCGTGCATGTAATGGGAAATGAAGAAGGGGAATTTCAGAAAATTGGTCCTGGAAATAAATTCGATGAGAAAGAAACTTTAGAGGAAAGTGGAAAACGGCAGCAAATAGAGGCAAAGGGAATCTGCGGGTCCGGTATTATTGACTTGATTGCCGAGCTTTTCCTGGAGGGCTGGATTGACATCCGGGGGAAATTTTCCCCAGAGAAAAGTCCGCTGATCCAGAAAAAGGAGGGGCAGTGGTGCGTGGAGTATGCGCCTGGCCTGTATTTTTACCAGAAGGATATTGACGAATTTATCCGTACCAAATCCGCTGCGCACACTATGGTGGAGATTATGCTTCGGGAATCCGGGCTGGAACTTGATCAGGCAGAACGGTTTTATGTGGCCGGGGCCTTTGGGAAGCATGTATCCAAGGAGTCTGCTATCACCATCGGCATGTACCCGGACATGGACCGGGACCACATTATAAATGCAGGAAATTCTTCCCTGGAAGGTGCGGCAAAGCTGCTTTTGAACCGGGCACTTCTTAAAGATATTGACCAGATTCTGGAAGAGATGGTGTATATCCAGTTTGCGGAGGTGGAAGATTTCCTGGAGCTGATGGTAGCTGCACAGGCACTGCCTCATACGGATTTCCAGCGCTATCCCACTGTTATGAAGAAATTACAGGAGCGGCAGGCAAAAAGGAAAATGTGATTTCCATGACATAAATGTTAAAAAAATTATAAATTATTAGAAAAATATAGTAATTAATAACAAAATCTGCTATACTTGTGCCAAATAAAAGGACAGGAAGTGGACGCAATGACAGAACCTAAGAAACCGCCTATTACCAAAAGCTTCGGCTATGCATTTGAGGGAATTTTTACCTGTATCCGCAAGGAGCGGAACATGAAGATTCACTGCGTGATGGCTGTGCTTGTGGTAATTGCAGGACTGATCCTGGGACTTTCCCCCATTGAATGGTGTGTCTGTCTGGCTCTTTTCGGGCTGGTGATGGCACTGGAGCTGGTGAATACAGCGGTAGAATCAGTGGTGGATCTTGTGACCAGTGAGTACAGGCCACTGGCGAAAATTGCCAAGGATACGGCAGCAGGGGCAGTTCTTATCGCAGCGATTATGGCGGCGATTGCAGGTCTGATCATTTTCGTTCCCAAAGGACTGGCATTTCTGGGAATTTTGTGAGAATTCCAGATTTTCCAGATTTGCAGGTAATAGTACCTGTGAAGGTTATGCCAGAACACCGGAAACTGTCCGGTATTTTTCACAGAGCAGAAAGGAGCATATATTATGGAACTTGGAGAAGGCATCAAAAAATTATTACTTGCAGGAATCGGTACAGCAGCAGTGACCGCTGAGAAATCCAAAGAGGTTCTGGACGAGCTTGTGAAGAAAGGTGAGCTCACTGTAGAACAGGGCAAGGTCCTGAATCAGGAACTGAAGCACAACATCAAAGAAAGCGTTAAGAAAAATGTGAACGTTACTCTGAAGCCATCCAATCCGGATGAGCTGAAAGATGTGCTGAATAAAATGACACCAGACCAGCTCGCAGCCCTGAAGGAGCAGATCTCACAGATGCAGGCAAAGGACATGGATGCAGAGGAAGCAGAAGAAGAGCCGGAAGAAGCGAAGGAAGCTGAGGCAGAAGAAGCTCCTGCAGAAGAGCCAGAAGAAAACTAAGTAAAGGAAACAATAAGGGCAGGACCAGGTGTTTTGCTGCAGCCCGCTAAAAAGTGGTGCAGCATCTTCCAAGTCCTGCCCTTGAAGCAGGTGGACAGATATGGAACCGACAGAGGCAAAAAACACAGCTAATGAGAAGCTGACACACAACAAAGAGAATACCGGAAAAGAAGCTGGGACTGCCCCGAAAGAGAAAATTGTTCTTGAATCTGGAAAAAATTCATCAGACAAAGACAAAAACGGCTACAAGGAACGGCTGAAAGAGATTACAGCGGTTCTTCACAAGCATGCCATCACAAGAGGCGTTTCCCCGGAGAAGCTGCGTCTGATCCTTACAGATCTTGGCCCTACGTTTATCAAGTTGGGACAGGTCATGTCCATGCGTTCTGATATTTTGCCCAAACGCTACTGCGACGAACTGATGAAGCTGTGCTCAGATGTAGAGCCCATGCCTTTTTCCGAGGTGGAAGAAGTGCTGCAGGAAGCATTTGGCTGTCCGTGGCAGGAAGAATTCCAGGAAATCCAAAGGAAGCCCCTTGGCTCAGCCTCCATCGCCCAGGTGCACCGCGCCGTCCTGAAAACAGGGGAAGAAGTGGTGGTGAAGGTTCAGCGAAAGGGCATCTATGAGGTCATGGCCCGGGATATCGGCCTTATGAAAAAGGCGGTGAAACTGCTGCCGCCAGTGAGCATTAAGGAGGCCGTGGATCTGAATCTGGTTCTGGAAGAACTGTGGCGGGTTACCCAGGAGGAGATGAATTTCCTTACCGAAGCTGCCAACATGGAGGAATTTTCCAGGAAAAACAAGAACGTTGCATTTGTGAAAACGCCCATCCTTTACCGGGAATACACCACTGCCAGCGTGCTTGTGATGGAATACATTGACGGCATTCCCATTGACGACAAGGAGACTTTGCTGGCAGGAGGCTATGATCTGGACGAGATTGGAAGCAAATTCGTTGATAACTTTATTAAGCAGGTAATGGATGACGGTTTTTTCCATGCAGATCCCCATCCTGGAAATGTGATGATCCAGGGCGGCAAGATTGTGTGGATCGATATGGGAATGATGGGACGGCTGGGTGACCGCGACCGGGAACTGATCGGGGAGGCAATTGAAGGCGTGGCGTTGAATGACATCGGGAAAATCCAGGATGCGGTGCTGGCACTTGGCGAGTTTAAGGGCAAGCCGGATCAGAGCCGTCTTTACACGGATATCCGGGATCTTATGGCAAAATACGGTACCGCTGATCTGGGTCAGATCGACATTGTGGAAATTTTTACAGACCTGATGGATGTGATGAAGGAAAACAAAATTGTCATGCCCCACGGCCTTACCATGCTTGCAAGGGGACTTACCCATATGGAGGGCGTACTTGCCGACATCAGTCCTGAGATCAATATGGTGCAGATTGCAGCTGCGCGTATGAAAGGAAATCTTCTGGAGAAAGAAAACTGGAAGAAGCAGCTGAAGGGGACTGGCAAGAAACTGTACCGTTCTGTGCTTCGGGCGATTGATATCCCCACACTTGCGGCGGATTTTCTCCAGGGCTGTATGAAGGGGGAGACGAAGATCAATCTGGATCTGCACGCTTCCGATGATCTGGCATGGCTGATGCGCCGGCTGATTCGGAATATTGTGCTGGGGCTTTGGGTTATGGCGCTGCTGATCAGTTCCAGTATTATCTGTACTACGGATATGACACCGAAGATGTTTGGAATTCCGGCGCTTGGGGTACTGGGATATTTTGGAGCGCTTGTGATTTTGATGTATTTGTTTATCAAACATTTTATGAAGAAGTAGAATTGCGGGAGTTGCTTTGCAGCGGAGAAATTCGTGGATATCAGATTAGGGATAAAAGACCTTTTGACCCTAACATCATAGTATACGGGAAAGTTCAAAAGAATCGGGGGATTGGGAAAATGAAAAATTACAGAGCAGAACTGACAGGTGTGTTTGGTGATCCTGTGGATGACAATCCGACATGTGTGGTGGAAGAGGCTGCTTTTGCAGCGAAGAATCTGAATTACA
>CAVJRB010000494.1:0-926 GCA_963651655.1 bacterium
GAAATATAATTTTGAACAGATGAAAAAGAACATAAAAGAAGGGACTAAGATCATTGCCGTGATCAAAGCAGATGCGTACGGACACGGCGCGGTCCCCATTGCGGCTATGCTGGAGAATTTGGATTACATCTGGGGCTTTGCCACCGCCACTGCCCAGGAAGCCCTGCAGCTGCGCCGGGAAGGAATCACGCGGCCGATCCTGATCCTGGGACTGGTGTTTGAAGAGTACTACGAAGAACTGGCAAGAGAGGACGTGCGCATGGCTGTCTGTGATTATGAGACTGCCCGCAAATTTAGCGAGGCGGCAGCCTCCTGCGGCAAAAAGGCGCTGCTCCACCTTGCGGCAGACACCGGCATGACAAGAATCGGATTCAAGGACAATGATGAGAGCCTGGAAGAAATCCGCAGGATCTATGAGCTTGACAATGTGGAAGTAGAAGGCCTGTTTACCCATTTTGCAAGGGCAGATGAGTATGACCGCACCCCGGCCATGGTACAGTTGAAGCGCTACCTTGACTTTGCGGACCTTCTGGAGAAAAACGGTATCCATATTCCTCTTCACCACTGCTCCAACAGCGCCGGAATCATCCGTGTGCCGGAGGCAAACTTAAACCTTGTCCGCGCCGGAATCACCATCTACGGCATTTACCCGTCCGAGGAAGTGGAGAAGGACATTGTGAAGCTTCAGCCAGTAATGTCCTTAAAGAGCCACATTTCCTATGTAAAAGACGTGGAGCCGGGAACGGAGGTAAGCTACGGCGGAACCTATACCACAGACCGCGTCACCAGACTGGCCACCATTCCGGTAGGCTATGCAGACGGATACCCAAGGATGCTCTCCAACAAGGGCTGGGTGCTGATCCACGGCCAAAAGGCGCCGATCTGCGGAAGAGTCTGCATGGATCAGTTTATGGTAGATGTAACCC
>CAVJRB010000494.1:959-6841 GCA_963651655.1 bacterium
GTAACCCACATCCCGGATGCAAAAACTGGGGATGAGGTGACCTTACTTGGCACAGACGGAGAGGAAGAGATCACAGCAGACACCATCGGGGATCTGTCCGGCCGCTTTTCCTATGAGTTTGTCTGTGATATCAGCAAGCGCGTTCCAAGGATCTACATCAGGGACGGAGAGGAATGCGGAGAATTAACGTATTTTGATTAAATAGTAAAACACCACACATGTATACACAGGAAAAAAGTTGGAAATACTTATTTTCAGAAGTGAAAAAGTTAAAGTAAAACGGAGTGTGAATTGTGTGGTAATTAAAAGAGGGGATATTTTTTATGCGGATCTTCGCCCTGTGGTGGGAAGCGAGCAGGGAGGCATCCGCCCGGTACTTATTATTCAGAATGATGTGGGCAACAGGCACAGCCCCACTGTGATCTGTGCGGCCATTACATCCAAGATGAACAAGGCGAAGCTGCCTACCCATATTGAGATCGATGCGTCCGCCTACGGAATCGAAAAAGACTCGGTAATTCTTCTGGAACAGCTTCGCACCATTGACAAGAGAAGGCTTAAGGATAAGGTATGCCACCTGG
This sequence comes from bacterium, assembly GCA_963651655.1. Classification (GTDB taxonomy): domain Bacteria; phylum Bacillota; class Clostridia; order Lachnospirales; family Lachnospiraceae; genus Blautia_A. Next base: position 1,541 of record CAVJRB010000494.1, read on the forward strand.
ACGGCCCCATGCTTGACAAGGTAAATCATGCCCTTGAGATCAGCCTGGAGCTTACATTCTCTTGACGAAAAGAAAGTTTAGTGATATAGTTGTTAAGTCTCAGCGGCATTTGCAGCCGCATTTTAACCAAATAGCAAGGCGGATGGTGAAGATCCCCTTGACTGGTTTTATACGGAGGAACAAAGGGTTTATTTATGGAGGACGGCAGTAGTATGCCCCTGGCGGGCGTTATTATTTTATTGTTGCTGCTGTGGCTGAACGGTATTTTTTACGGGTTCTCAGCTGCAGTACACAATCTGAGCGGAAGCGAGGTTGAGAAGCGGGCGCAGGAAGGAGATAAGAAATCCACTTATCTGTTATCCCTGATGAACAGTCCCATGACGTTTGTCAATGCGATTCCGCTGATTGTCATGGCTTCCGGCGTGAGCTTCGGAGCATTTATCGTTCCGTGGGTTACGAAGACCTTTCATCCCTACATAAAGCATCTGGCAGCAGTGATCCTGGTGCTTGCACTTGTGGTGATCCTGCTTGCATCTCTTGGCATCCTTACGTTTCGAAGGATCGGAACCTACCATCCGGAGAAATATGCCTACCGCTATCTGGGAGTTGTGGGATTTTTTACCAGGATCTTATATCCTTTTACCATGTGCGTTACCTTTATCGCCAAGCTGGCGGCACGCCCCTTCGGCGTGGCCTTTAACCAGGCAGAGGAGCCTGTGACAGAAGAGGAGATCATTTCCATGGTGGATGAAGCCCATGAGCAGGGCGTCATCGAGGAAAATGAGGCCGAGATGATTCAGAACATCATGGAGTTCAATGACACAGAAGCCAAGGATATTATGACCCACCGCAAGAATGTGATCGCCTTTGACCAGGAAGAGAATCTGCAGTCCATTGTGGATACCATGCTGGAGGAGGGCAATTCCCGTTATCCGGTATATAAGGAAACCATTGACAATATTGTGGGAATCATTCATTATAAAGATGCACTGAAATTCCTTACCCGGAATTCCTGGGCGAAATTTAAGCCCCTGAAGGATCTGCCGGGACTGATCCGGGAAGCTTCTTTTATCCCGGAGACCAGAGGAATCAGTGATCTGTTCGGCTCCATGCAGGTGAAGAAGATCCACATGGCAGTGGTGGTGGATGAGTATGGACAGACTTCCGGAATCGTTTCCATGGAGGATATCCTGGAAGAGATCGTAGGTGATATTCTGGATGAGTATGATGAGGATGACAGCACCTTCCGCACACAGAAGGACAACAGTGTGATCATTGACGGGCTGGCTTACCTGGAGGATGTATCCGAGGAGCTTGGCATCGACTTCGGGAAGGTGGAGTTTGAGACCCTGAACGGTTATCTGACCAATCTTCTGGGGCATATCCCCACAGAGGATGATCTGGATAAAGAAATTGTGGTAAACGGCTACCGTTTCAGAATCCTTTCCCTTGGAAACAAGACCATCGGAAAGGTACGGGCCGAAAAGATAAAAAAAGAACCAAAAGGAGAGGATAAGAAATGTCAGGACATTCAAAATTCGCAAACATAAAGCACAAGAAAGAAAAAAACGACGCTAAAAAAGGTAAGATCTTTACCATCATCGGCCGTGAGATCGTAATGGCTGTTAAGGCCGGCGGTCCGGACCCAAGCAACAACGGCAAGCTTCGCGATGTTATCGCCAAGGCGAAAGCAAACAACATGCCGAACGATACCATCGAGCGCGGTATTAAGAAGGCAGCAGGCGCTGACTCTGCTGACAGCTACGAGAAAGCAGTATACGAAGGATACGGCCCCAATGGTGTTGCCATCATCGTTGAGACTCTGACTGACAACAAGAACCGTACAGCCAGCAACGTAAGAAACGCATTTACAAAGGGTAACGGAAGCATCGGAACCCAGGGCTGCGTATCCTACATGTTCGATCAGAAGGGTCAGATCATCATCGATAAGGAAGAGTGCGAGATGGACGCTGACGAGCTTATGATGACCGCTCTTGACGCAGGCGCTGAGGATTTCGTAGAGGAAGAGGACAGTTATGAGGTTCTTACAGCTCCGGATGATCTTGGTGCAGTACGCGAGGCTCTTGAGGCAGCAGGCGTTCCGCTTCTTGAGGCACAGGTTGCCATGATCCCGCAGACCACTGTAGAGCTGACAGATGAGAAGGCTCTGAAGGATATCCAGAGAATCCTGGATCTTCTGGATGACGATGACGACGTTACAGACGTATGGCACAACTGGGCTGAATAATTTTATAAGAATTGCAGATAATACCTCCATACAAGAATGTGTGGAGGTATTTTTTATGCTGGAAATAATAGAGGAAAACCCATTAGAATCTGAAGAAAACATAGGGGAAGACCAGGAAAAAGCAGGGCAGAAGAGCTCTGTAAAAGGAGAAAAGCAGGACGAAGAGCAGCAAGAAAATGCAGAAAAAAAGGAAAACCTGGATCAGGAAGAGCAGCAGAACAAACAGATCCGGGATATGGGGCAGGTAACCCTGAATGAGAATTCCAAAAGATACAAGGTGGAGCTTCTGACCATCATCGGGGAAGTGGAAGGTCACGAGTCTGCCCCATCCCACAGTAAAACCACCAAATATGAACACGTTTTGCCCAAGCTCGCCATGATCGAGGATGACGAATCCGTGGACGGGCTTCTGGTTCTTCTGAACACTGTAGGAGGTGATGTGGAAGCGGGCCTTGCTATTGCGGAGATGATCGCTTCCTTAAGCGTTCCTACCGTTTCCCTGGTCCTTGGCGGCGGGCATTCCATTGGCGTTCCCATGGCGGTATCCGCAGATTATTCCTTTGTGGTCCCAAGCGCTACCATGGTGATCCACCCCGTGCGCTCCAATGGCATGTTCATCGGCGTGGCCCAGTCCTACCGCAACATGGAAAAGATCCAGGATCGGATCACCACCTTTATTTCCACCCATTCCCACACCTCCCAGAAGCGCCTGGAAGAGCTGATGCTGGACACCACCCAGCTGGTAAAGGATGTGGGAACTATGTTGGAAGGCCCGGAGGCAGTAAAGGAAGGCCTGATCGATGAAGTAGGCGGAATGCGGGAAGCTATGGAGAAATTATACCAGCTTATTGACGGAAAAAAGGAAAAAAACAGCTGATCTGGCATTTTTTGAAAAAAATATAAGAAAAACTGTAGAATTTCATTTTACTAACCCATCTTTTTGTGCTATAGTGGTATAGGATATGACTAGCGTACATGTGTCCTCACGGGGACGCACACTTTAAGCGCTTGTTAAATATAGTACTTCAGGAGGGAACTATGTATAAGATTCTCAACGCAGAGAAACTTTCTGCAAATGTTTTTCTTATGGACGTGGAAGCACCCCGCGTGGCTAAGCATTGTCTGCCTGGTCAGTTCGTCATCGTAAAGATGGACGAAGTAGGCGAGAGAATTCCGCTTACAATCTGCGATTATGACGCAGAGAAAGGAACTGTAACAATCGTATTCCAGCCGGCTGGTGCATCTACCACCAAAATGTCCGAGCTGAAAGCCGGAGATTACTTCGAAGACTTCGTTGGACCTCTTGGACAGCCATCTGAGCTTTGCCATGAAGACATTGAAGAGCTTAAGAAGAAAAGAATTGTATTCGTAGCCGGCGGTGTTGGTACAGCACCTGTATATCCTCAGGTAAAATGGCTTCACGAGCACGGCATTACTGCTGATGCCATCGTTGGTGCCAAGACAAAGGATCTCCTTATCCTTGAGGACAAGATGAAAGAAGTATGTAATCTGTATGTAACTACAGATGATGGTTCTTATGTACGCAAAGGTATGGGTACTGACGTACTTCGCGACCTTGTACAGAACCAGGGCAAAGAGTATGATCTGTGCATTGCGATCGGACCGATGATCATGATGAAATTTGTCTGCCTGTTAACCAAAGAACTGAATATTCCGACTGTTGTCAGCATGAACCCGATCATGGTAGACGGAACCGGTATGTGCGGTGCCTGTCGTCTGATGGTTGGCGGCGAAGTAAAATTTGCCTGCGTTGACGGACCGGAGTTTGATGGACACAAAGTTGACTTCGACCTTGCCATGAAGAGACAGCAGATGTACAAGACCGAAGAAGGACGTGCGCTTCTGAAGCTTCAGGAGGGCGATACCCATCACGGCGGATGCGGACAGTGTGGAGGTGACAAATAATGGCAGATGTATTAAAGAAAGTACCAGTTAGAGAGCAGGCTCCTAAGGTACGTGCTACGAACTTTGAAGAGGTTTGCCTTGGTTATAATAAAGAAGAGGCAATGGAAGAAGCAAACCGCTGCCTTGGCTGTAAGAAAGCAAAATGTATGGAAGGATGCCCGGTATCCATCAATATCCCAGGCTTCGTTCATGAAGTAAAAGAAGGAAACTTCGAGAAAGCATATCAGATCATCGGTGAGTCCAGTGCTCTTCCAGCTGTCTGCGGACGTGTATGTCCTCAGGAGACACAGTGCGAGGGAAGATGTATCCGCGGTATGAAGGGCGAGGCTGTTTCCATCGGTAAGCTGGAGCGTTTCGTTGCTGACTGGGCGAAAGAGAACGGCATCAAGCCAGTTCCTGCAGCTCAGAAGAACGGACATAGGGTAGCTGTAATCGGTTCCGGTCCTTCCGGACTTACCTGTGCCGGAGACCTTGCAAAGATGGGCTACGACGTAACCATCTTCGAGGCTCTTCACAAAGCAGGCGGCGTTCTTGTTTACGGTATTCCGGAGTTCCGTCTTCCAAAAGACAAAGTCGTTGCTGCTGAGGTAGAGAACGTAAAATCCCTCGGTGTTAAGATCGAGACCAACGTTATCATCGGTAAATCCGTAACTATCGACGAGCTTCTTAAGGATGAGGGCTTCGAGGCTGTATTTATCGGATCCGGTGCCGGACTTCCTATGTTCATGGGAATCCCGGGTGAGCAGGCAAACGGCGTATTCTCCGCTAATGAGTACCTGACACGTAACAACCTGATGAAAGCATTCCGCGAGGATTATGATACCCCGATCGCACACGGCAAGAAAGTTGCAGTTGTGGGCGGCGGTAACGTTGCCATGGACGCTGCAAGAACTGCACTTCGTCTTGGCGCAGAGGTACATATCATCTATCGTCGTTCCGAGGCTGAGCTTCCTGCACGTAAAGAGGAAGTACATCACGCTAAGGAAGAGGGCGTACAGTTTGATCTTCTTTGCAACCCTGTTGAGATCCTTACCGATGACAAAGACTGGGTAACCGGAATCAAGTGCATCCGTATGGAACTTGGCGAGCCGGATGCATCCGGAAGAAGACGTCCTGTTGAGATTCCT
>CAVJRB010000495.1:0-2470 GCA_963651655.1 bacterium
GGTCTGGGCTGCTTCACGGATTTCAGGATTTCCTCGATGATCTCCATGGAGGCCCCTTCATTCATTCTGGCTCTGGTGCTGCATTTCAGACGGTGGACTGCCGCAGACGGGAAAACCTTTTCCACATCTTTTGGAAGGACGAAATCTCTGCCTTCCATGTAAGCGTTTGCTTTGGCAAGCCTGGTGACGGCAAGGGCACCACGGGTACTAAGGCCCAGGGTTACCAGCTCGTGGGAACGGGTGGCGTTTACCAGCTCTACAATGTAGCGGCAGACGGTTTCGTGGATGAACACCTGGGCGGTTTCTTTTTGCATCTGGGCCAGCCTGGCGGCATCGATTACAGGGCGGATCTCCTGGAGGGTTTTCTTTTCCGACTGGGACATGAGAATTTCAATCTCATCTTCCTCGGAAGGGTAACCCATCTGAATGCAGATCAGAAAACGGTCCAGCTGGGACTCCGGGAGCATCTGGGTTCCGGCAGAGCCAATGGGGTTCTCGGTGGCAATGACCACGAAGGGATCCGGAACCTGGCGGGTGACGCCGTCTACGGTTACCGTGCCCTCTTCCATGACTTCCAGAAGGGCGGACTGGGTCTTGGCAGAGGTACGGTTGATCTCGTCGGCAAGGAACAGGTTGCACATAACAGCGCCGGGCTGGTATGCGAAAGTATCTTTTTCTTTTATGTACATGGAAAAGCCTGTGATGTCGGAGGGGAGAACGTCCGGGGTGAACTGGACACGGTTCTGGGTCAGGTTCATGGCACGGACAAAAACAAGAGCCATGGAGGTTTTGCCTACGCCGGGGATGTCCTCGATGAGGACGTGACCGCCTGCCAAAATGGCTGTCATCACCTGGCGGATGCAGTCGTCCTTTCCGCGAATGGCTTTTCTCACTTCCTGCATGATTTGCTGGGGGGTATTATTTTCCATGATTTTTTGTCCTCTTGTAATAAGTGTGTGACCAGGAGGCGCGCTCCAGGTGCACTCATTCTTTCTCTATATTTTTATTTTCTGCGATGGCGCTTGATAATAATAAGGAGGATAATGATTCCTTCCACGGCTACCACGCCTGCCATCATAAACAGGAACCAGGGCCATACATCTACCAGTCTTCTGGCCATTGCAGCTGACTGAAGCTGGGAAACGGTTTTGGACTTTTCTTCTCCTGTGTATTCCACTCTGTGGCCGCGCACCAGAAGCCTGTGGGTGTTCACCGCGTAAGGGGTGCAGGTCACAAGGGTCACATAGTCCTGTCCTTCCACAATGTCCAGGTCTGTGGTGTCGTCCGGGTCTACCACCTTGATCTGATCCACCTGGTAGGCAAGGATTTCATCCAGCACATGGATGTAGAACTGGTCTCCAATCTCCACCTTGTCCATGTCTGTAAAAAGCTTGGCTTCGGGAAGACCTCTGTGGCCGGTCAGCACACAGTGGGTGCTCTCCCCGCCCAGGGGAAAGGAAGTCTCCGGAATGTAGCCTACGCCTTTTGCCAGAATGTCCTGGGTAGTTCCGCAATATATAGGAAGGTTTACATCTATGCAGGGAACAGTCAGATAGCCGATGATCTCGCCTACGTCCAACATATCCACATGGCTGATGGCTTCCTCGTTGTCTTTCGTCTCGTCGCGGATCACTGCATGTCCCAGCTGCTCGTTGTACTGTTTCATGGATTCCTTCACCGCGTCTATTTTCTCTTCGTCCATTTCCTCGACCTGGTCGCTATAATTCACAATGGCCTGGGAGGCATGCTTCTGCGCCAGCATATTGCTGACCACCGGATACGACGCCAGCCCCACCCCCGCCAATATAAGAATCAGGCTGAAAATTGTGGTTAAGCTTGGTTTTTTCATAAAATCATTCCTTTTGTGGGGAGTTTACCATAGAAAACAACGAAATTCCATAATAAAATTTGTGGAAAGATGTGACAAAACATAGGTGATTATTGTTCACTCCGCGCCCAGTAACCATAAGCGATTCTTAACGTGCCAGTTGAAACAATTCAAATGTGACTTAACACATAGCCTCAAAACACAAAATAGTCAATGACTACATCGTGTTCTGAGGCACTTATATACTCAGCCATAATCTGACAGAGTACAGACACTTTTGCTTATGTGTCTTTACGAAGGATGTCAAGATACTCCGTATAAGAATATATTTTAGCTTTTCCAGACTTATCTGTCTGTTCCAGGATACCGTTTTCAACTAAAATAGATACTGCTTTTGATACGGTATTATAAGACATTTCAAGAGCAGTTGCTGTTTTCTGGATATCAATGATCGGATTGGACTCCAGATAGGCAAAAACTTTAAGGACACTGCTGCGCTGTCTTTTTGTGAGAATATCAAGTAATTTGATGCTTTTATCATGTAATGCAGTAAGGCGGTCGATTGTGTGAATGGCATCTTCTGCAGAATCCGCAAAAGCCTGCAAAAAGAATGTAATCCACTGTTCGTAATCACCAGTACGT
>CAVJRB010000496.1:0-5085 GCA_963651655.1 bacterium
AACCCACGTATCTAGCTTGGAAGGCTAGTGTTCTACCATTGAACTACACCCGCATTTACGCTGAAACGGTAATGTTGTTACAGCAATCGGGGTGACAAGATTCGAACTTGCGGCCTCCTGGTCCCAAACCAGGCGCTCTAGCCAAACTGAGCCACACCCCGATGTTTACAACATCATTTCTATGAAGTTGTCATTCCTTGTTCTCTCAAGAATTTGTTTTCTCTCGCTCAAGGCAAGAGTTATTATATTATATGGCCCACCATTTGTCAACACCTTTTTTTACATTTTTTTATATTTTTTCAAAAAAATAGAACAACTCCCTGAAACCCACATAAAATAAGGGCTGGCGGCATTTCTGCCGCCCCCATTTTCCCCTTTTTTGACCTCGTTTTTCCTATTTTTCCTAAAATTTCTTCAAAAAACTTTTCCGAATTTTTTATTCCGCTCCATCTTCCGTCTGGGCAAATCCGCCGGACTTCTATGCCTCTGCCTGGATTTCTCCGTCTTCTACTGTAAACAGGATCACATCCGAAGTGGCACTTTCATTTCTTGCGTCCACAAGCTCAAACATCATGGCAAAGGTTCCGTCTCCCATATCTTCCTCGCCAAAAGCGGTATCCTCTGTAACAGTGAATGTGTCTACCTCCACCAGTTCCAGTTCATCGTCGCCGGAAAGGGTTCCGCCATAATGAAGTGTTGTAATCTCATCCCCAGGTTTTAGCTTCACCAGGTTACGGTCAGACATTCCGTTGTCATCCAGTCCTTTCCTTGCCCCAAGAATCTGGAAATCCTCCTCATTGTAGTCATATACCACATGAAGCTGATATTCCTCTCCATTCAGAAGGATCGGCACGCTGTACAGATTATAGTCCTCTCCTTCATAAATAATATCCATATACACCAGATAACCGTCTATTGCGCCCCACACGCCCCGGAAATTATCGGTAAACACGCCGTTCTCCCAGTCCATATTAATGTCATTGTCCCGTCCAAGGTACAGAAGAATATCCTCTTCCTCATCAAAATAAGCCAGCTGGCAGTAAACGCCCTTCAGCATATTCACCGTATCCATGGAAAGCTCCATTACGCCGTAGCCGTCATCATTGACGTAAACCGGATAATCGGAATCTTCAGCCGTTTCCAGGGTAGCAATCTCTGGTACCTCATCATATCCCATTTCTTCCACATACTGCTGTCCCGCTTCACTGAGACTGCCGCTAAGCGCATAGCCGTAAAGATATTTAAAGGATTCGCTGGCACCAATTTCCGAATAAATATTGAAATCCGACAGGTTTCCATCATAGGAATAATAACAGGACAAGCCTCCCGCCTGCTGCCTGTAAGAACCGTTTACCTTATAAACCACACAGTCTTCCAGCGCCGCGATCACATCCTCACAGGTATCGGTGAGAATATCCCGGTTATTTTCCGCCAGATCCTTCAGGTCTACCATATTGGTATATCCGGTGTCCTTTGTGTTGCCGCCGTAGTTCTCCGCATATTCCGCATTTCGCCCGAAGCTGGAAAAGAAGGACGGGTCCTCACAGGCGTAGGAAAGCGCCTCTTTTCCCATATTATCATATGCAGTAAGCACTGCACCGATCTTACCAAGATCCACCACGGAAAGAGTGGTCTCGTCCTCTGTGCCGTACATCTCGCAGCCTTCCATATAAGTATCGCAGATCACAGTTCCAAGCTCTGCCCCGTCCATCTGCGGATTATCTGCAAGGGCCTGGGCCCATCCTGTGTAATACCAGCCGTTTCCCGGCTCTGTTTCCTCGCTTGCCACCATATAGCGTGCAATATCAGAAAAAGCATTGGCTGTATCCACAGTAGCCATCAGGCAGGCATCAAAGCCCACTAATTCAAGCGGCGGATTTTCCTCGGACAATTCATAAACCGAATCAAAGGCGTCATAAATTTCCGCCAGGGAAAGAGAATCATAGCCATACAGCTCGTCAAAGGCTACGCCTCCTGCACTTCCGCCTCCGTGGTTCCAGAAAATCACTGCCGTATGCTCTGCCGGATAATTGTCCCTGCAAAATTCCAGGAAATCTGCCAGCGTGCTGCTCTCTCCCATATTGGCCGAATCCAGCTGCTCCACGCACTCAAAACCTTCACTGCTGTACACATACCGTTCCAGATAATCCGCTTCCACCGTCTCATTCTGCCACTGGCTGCTTCCGCCTGTTTCTATAACAATTTTCACATTTTCCGGGAGTTCTGCTTCCATCAGCTCACTAAGGTCCTCTGTGGCACTCCCGTAATTGCTTTCCAGATCACTGCCGCACAGGTACCAGTAAATGGCCCAGTCATCCGTTTCCTCGGCCTGTACTGCCTTTATTCCCTGCATATTTCCAAGGAAAGACCCCTGTGGTGCAAATGCCAGCACTCCGGCAAGCAAAAGGGAACCCGCTGTTTTTACCGCGCTTTTTCTCTTCATACCGTCTCCTCCTGATTTTTCTCTTTCATTTTTTTCATTATAAGTCCTGTTCCAGCTCTCCACAATACATCTGGCAGGAACGTCTTTTTTCTGGCAAAAAAGCGCAGAGTGTGCTACACTGGTTGGGAATAACAGGATGGGAATGCAAAGGATGTGAACGACATGAAGATTGCCCTTGTGGACGATGAAAGGATTTATCTGGACGAAATGCAAAAGCTCTGCCTTGAATTTGCAGCACAGCACACCATCCAGCCAGAGATTTTTTGTTTTTCCAGCAGCGAAGATTTTTTGAAAAGCTGGCAGCCCGGTTTTTATTCGATTATTTTTCTTGACATTTTTATGAAAAATGGAAATGGCATTGAAACAGCCCAAAAGCTCCGTGAGGGAAACGACAATTCTCTTCTTGTTTTCCTCACATCCAGCAGTGATTTTATGCCGGATGCTTTTTCCTGCCATGCCTTTGATTATATTTTGAAGCCAATTACCAGAAGCAGAGTTTTCCAGGTACTCCTGGATGCACAGAAGCTTCTCCCCGGAAACTCACGTTACATTGAAGTGAACAGCAACAGACAGAATATTCCGGTCTTTTTGTCGGACATCCAGTCTGCCGCCACAGATGCTCATTATCTGGATATCCGTCTGAAGGACGGCAGCCTTGTGCGCACCCGCATGACAGCTTCGGAATTCCTGAAGCTTACAGGCGAGGACTGCCGCTTTCTGGTGATCAACAAAGGCCTGATATTGAACATGGATTACATTTTCAATATGGAAAACAACAGCTGCATTATGACAGACGGCTCCCGTTTCCCCCTGCGGATCCGTAAGGCCAAAGAGCTTGCCCTCACCTTCCGTCAGTACCAGTTCAGCCAGCTTCGCCAGGAGCAGAAAAACAAAGGCTGGAATACATAGAGCGCACCCGACATCACATCAGGTGCGCTCTGTTTTTTTATTATAAAAACCGAATTTCCACTTCCGGTTCTTCTCCTTCATGCAATTCCATCACTGCATAGCTTGGCTGACGGCCCTCCTGCCTTGGAAAAGAAAGGCTGCCGGGATTGATTACCAGTACGCCATTTTTCTTCTCGATTACCGGCTTATGGGTGTGCCCGAAGCATACCATCTCGCATTCTCTGGCTGCAGCCTCCTCTGAAATTCCGTAAAGATCCATGGAAACACCGTAATTGTGTCCATGAGTTACCATGATCTTATGCCCTTCCAGAACAATCTCATCCTCTCTTGGAAGGTCGCTGAAAAAATCATTATTCCCAGCTACAATGGTGCAGGGACATTCTGCCAGGGCTTCAATAAAAAACTCTCTTCCCTCCACATCACCGCAATGGATCAGATAGTCAAAAGGCTGTTCCACTGCGACCGCAGCTTCCAGCTTCTCGTCTCTTCCGTGGGTATCGCTGACAATCAGTATTTTCATCGCAGTTCTTCCTTTATTGCCTGCAGAGCTTTTCCTCTGTGGCTGATCTTATTCTTCTCTTCCATTGACAGTTCCGCAGAAGTACAGCCATATTCCGGCAGGAAAAAGATAGGATCATAGCCAAAGCCGTTTTCTCCTTTTTCCTCATAGCCGATTCTGCCTTCCATGGTTCCCCTTACAGTTTCCACTCTTCCATCTGGAAAAGCAGCTGCAATGGCACAGACAAAACGGGCGGTACGCTTCTCATCCGGAACCCCTTCCAGTCTCTTAATCAGACTGGCATTCTTCGTATGGTAATCTGTATGCTCCCCCATATATCTGGCAGAATAAACGCCTGGTTCCTTGTTCAGATAATCGATTTCCAGCCCGGAATCATCTGCCAGCACGATCTCGCCGGTCAGCTTGCTGATAGCGGTGGCTTTGATCACAGCATTTTCCTCGAAGGTCTTGCCGTCCTCTACAATATCCGCCTGGATTCCGGCTTCTTTCATGGACAGGATTTCCGCATCCAGATCTGCAAGAATCTCACGGATTTCTTTCATTTTATCTGCATTTCCTGTTGCAAAAATAATTTTTTTCATGATATGGTGCCTTCTTTCTTTTCCTGGGACTGGCTGCGCTTGGGCGGCTTTGGTCCAAGGAACTGGTAGAAATATGTTTTCAGCATTCCGTTGTAGATCTTACGGTTCTTATCCGCTTTCCGGCCAATGTCGTTCTCTGCTTTGTCATAAGAGGTAATCAGATACATAGACCACTTATCAAGGCCGCGATAACTCTCACCGATCTCACGGTAAAGCTGAGGCAGAGCTGCTTTTTCCTCAAGGCGCTCGCCGTATGGAGGATTGGTGATAATAAATCCGTATGGCTTGGGATGATGAAGCTCCTTTACCGGACGCTGCTGGAAATGGATCAGGCTGTCTACCCCCGCCATCTTAGCATTGGCACGGGCTGCTTTGAGAGCTTCCGCGTCAATGTCATAGCCCTGGATATCTGTCTCAATTTTTAAGTTTACACGGTCCTGCGCCTCTTCTACGGCGTTATACCAACATCGTCTTGGCACAACATGCTTCCATTCCTCAGCCAGGAAGGAACGGTTCATGCCCGGCGCCATATCAGCAGCCATCATGGCAGCCTCAATTGGAAAGGTGCCGCTTCCGCAGAAAGGATCCACAAGACTGCGGTCTTTTTTCCACGGGGTAAGCATGATCAGAGC
>CAVJRB010000497.1:0-3494 GCA_963651655.1 bacterium
GTCCCATAATAGTGGCTGCAATGCCCAGGACAAAATAGGTGATGTACAGGGCCAGTGCTGTAGGATAATATTTTTTTGAATCTGTAGTCTGGTTCATTTTGTTAGACCTTCCTCTTACGTTTTTGTTTTCTCAAATGTTTCATTTATTACGGCTTATTTTTTGTTTTGCCTGTAATTACTAAATTGTTTATTTATAAAGCAGCTCCCTGATTTCCTCCACTGGCATTTCCAGTCCGCTGTACAGTCTGAATGCTTCGGCTCCCTGCCATAAAAGCATTCCCAGGCCATCACAGGTCTTACATCCTGCCGCTTTTGCCTCCCGAAGCATTTTCGTCTCTGACGGGGAATAAACCACATCTGTTACCACCAGATCCGGGCGGAACCAGGAAAGGTCTGTAATGTTGCTCTGATTTTCGTAAGGTGCCATTCCTACTCTTGTGGCATTGGAAAGAATGTCACTGGCATCAATTGCTGCTTTTAGCTCTTCCTTGTTTTCCAGATCGTGAAGGGTGATCTTACACTTTGGTGCTGCCTTGCTGATTTTCTCAAGACCTGCTTCCACTCTTTCCCAGAAGCTGTCTTTTAAGTTAAATACTGCGATTTCTTTCGCTCCCTCTAAAGCCGCCTGGATCGCGATTGCGGATGCTGCTCCGCCTCCGCCAAGAAGAACGATTTTTTTGCCGGATACTTCTACGCCATGGCTTCTCAGATTCAGAGTGTAGCCACAGCCGTCTGTAATGTGTCCGGTGAGCACTCCGTTGTCATTTACAATGGTGTTTACCGCCTGAATGGCTTCTGCCGCAGGAGTCAGCTGATCCAGATAAGGGATCACTGCGTTTTTGCAGGGCATTGTCACGTTGGCGCCTTTGATGTTCAGGGTTCGGATTGCCTGCACCGCTTCCCCGGCTTTCTCCTTTGGAACATCGAATGCAAGATAGGCACAGTCAAGACCGTATTTTGCAAAACAGTAGTTGTACATTGCCGGGGATTTGGAATGCTCTACTGGAGTTCCGATCAGTCCCAGCATTGTGGTAGTTCCTGAAATATGCAATTTCTTTTCCTCCTTCATGGACGTCTCATTCGTATAGCCACACTTTAGACCGTTGTTAAAAAAAAGACAAATTGATTTTTTCTTATAGAATCATAGATTTTTCGAATACACAGGTTTATAATAGAGTTGTTTCATTGATTAAAAGAATAATTGAGGGAATTGAATATGAATTTGCTACATTTACGATATTTTGCAGAATTGGCACAAACATTACACTATACACGGGCAGCAGAACATCTTTGCATTGCACAGCCAAGCCTCAGTCACGCCATTTCACAGATGGAAGCGGAGCTTGGAGTTCCTCTTTTTGAGAAGGTGGGAAAAAGCATTGTGCTCACCCATTGTGGAGAGCAGTTTCTGGCCTGTGCACAGCAGACTCTTATGACACTGGACAATGGAGTGGACGCCCTTCAGCGCGTGGGACGAGGAGAAGGACTGATCCGTCTGGGACTTCTCCGTACTTTGGGAGAAGACTTTGTTCCCGGGCTTGCAGAGCGATTTCTGAAACAGTATCCGGAAAAAAATATCCGTTTCACCTTCAATACAGGCACCACCGGACAGCTGCTTGACGGGCTTTGCGCAAGGCGTTTTGACCTTGTTTTCGCCTCTCAGCCGCCGGCAGACCTGGGGCTTACCTCTATCCCGGTACACAGGCAGGATCTTGTGCTGATCACCCCGAGGAAGCATCCTCTGGCGCAGTTTCACACCATTGACCTTGCCCAGACCATTCCTTATCCACAGGTTTATTTTGCCAAAGGCTCCGGCCTTCGCTCTGTGGTTGACGGCCTGTTCCGCCAGATCGGCCAGGAGCCCCAGATTGCCTACGAGACAGAGGAGGACAGCGTAATTGCCGGACTTGTGGCCCACGGATTCGGGATTGCAGTGGTTCCCTACATGGAAATGCTCCTCCGCCTGGACGTAAAGATCATGCAGATTTCCAATCCCGCCTGGGAGCGAAATTTCTACCTGATCAGCAACGACCGCTCCTACCTCTCCCCCGCCGCCAGAGATTTCAGACAGTTTATACTGGAAGGGGTAACTCTCTGATCTGAGTTTGAAATGAATGATAGATTTTTTGAATGATTCAAGAGAAAATAATGCATAGCAATAAAACCTTTAAATCTATCACATTGGATAGGTTTAAAGGTTTTAGACTGTTTGTTAAATTCTATATTCTGATTTCTTCAGGCAGCTGTCCCTTAATTCTTTCCACTGCCCAATCCTGAAGATAGTATGTATTCAATGTACTTTTAGAATATTTTTCCACGCCCTCACATTTCCTTAAATTCATGATAAGATTCCTTTATATCTGTACGCTTTCCATCTGTAATAATTTCGTAGATTTCATGTATGCTGTAAGGAAGCATTTTCAATGGTGCACGAGTTACCAGGACAAAATAATTTCCGGATTCTTTTACAAAAGCAGCAAATTCTTTGGTAAATATAAAATCGTTATTTTCTTCAATGAAAATAATCGTATTTTTCAGCGGATATAACGCATCCTTCCAGTCGCGGCCAACTTCATCACGAAGATATACATAATATTCTGAATTTGTGGAAACTGAATAGCCTGACTGTTTTCCCGTTCTTAAATATTCATACAGCATATGCAAAAGCGTGGTCTTCCCGGTGGCGCTATCTCCCTTTATAACTGTAATATTTCTTCGTATGGAAAATTCAAATAGTACTCTTTTACTTTTTGCCCTAAACCAGTAACTGCCTCTCATCTTCCATCTCCTCCGCTTCCAATAGACCATCCACATATTCTTTCGGATTGCATACAATTTTTCCAGTATTCATAATTTGAATTTTAAAAGTCCCCTCAAAATGCATGATATGCTGCAGGTATACTGTTAGGTCCTTATTTTGCGCGATTTTCAAAATCCATTTTGCACAGTTGTCTCCACAGTTGGACATATTGTAAATAAAGGAACCGTCTTTTAGCATAAGGATCAGAACCTTCACGCCACCAGACAACTCCCGTGGAGTAATGGCTCCCAATATGGGGCTGTCAATGATATGCGGACTTATTACAGTACAATGATCCACATCCTGAATCATTTCCTTCACAAAAGGATCTTCTATCCATTCATCTTCATATACATTGTCAAAATATGAAGGTGCATCTTTCATATAGTCAATGTTGGCATAGTACCATATTTTCAACATAATATCACAGCCTCTCTGTCTTTTATCAATTGCTTCTCTACTGTATTATATCTATTATTTCAGTTGTCTACAACCAGGTTTTCTCACTTCACAAAAAAGATCAACGCTTTCCTATACAAACGTTGATCTTTTTTCTTATATTTCTGCTTCTATATACTCATGCTTCTTCTTACACTTGACCAGTTCATGCTTTTCTTCTTTGTATTCTTTTGGACTGCGGCCGGTTTTCATTTTGAACATTTTTGAAAAAGCCAAAGGATCTGCATATCCTACC
>CAVJRB010000497.1:3504-6035 GCA_963651655.1 bacterium
TCATTAATTGGCAGATTTCCTTTCTTCAAAAGAGATTTTGCTTTTTCCAGTCGGATATTCATAAGATATTCCTGCGGAGAGCAGCCTAAATTTCTTTTAAAGCTGCTGGTAAGATAACTTCTGTTCACCCCAATTTGATCCGCCAGTTCATTGATTTTCAGCTTTTTGTCAAAATTTACAGTAATATATTCCACTGTTTGTTCTACATATGCAGAACCCGGATACCGATAAGAAGGCGGGACTCGCCCTTCACTTAAACATATCTTTCGGTAATCCGCCTGGAGATCCGAAAATAATAACATCAGCAGCGCATTCCTTTTCAGTTCGTTTTCGTAGAGAAGCTGTGAAGTAGCCAGCATTCCATCTATGTAACCGCTCACTTCTTTTAGACAGCCTACTCTGCGAACCGGACGCTTTGCAGTAAATCCGGCAGAAGCAGTTATTTCATCTGCACTCATCCCCTCAAACCCAATCCATCTATAGGTCCATGGATTCTCCTGATCCGCCTGATACCAGGCTTCTACCTCAGAATGAATCAAAAATGCATCTCCTGCTTCCAGCGTATAACGTGTTCCACCAATCTCCAACACTCCAGCACCAGATTCCACAATATGCAATACATTAGATACCCGTTTATTAGGACCATAACGATGCCCCGGATTGCAGTTTTCCCACCCGCAATAGGTCAGGCAAATATCAACTGCACCCTTCTGCAGATTCTCCAGACATTTATATTTTTCTGAATCTGTATAACCAACTGTTCGAAGCAAAAGCACCATCTCCGTTACTGTTCACTGATAACCACGTAATCACACAGCCTCAATTGTATAAATTATTGAAGCAAAATCCCCTCTGTTTCCATGTATATAATCCCTGTCTACCGGAAGCCCAGCGTACATTAACTCACTTCCATAAAACTCTTTACTGTTTTCTTTCCATTTTACCCTGTACAGAAGATTTTCGTCAAGGCCTTTAAATCTTAACCGGAACCAGGCAGCGTTTACCTTATTTAAGCGCTCATAAAAACCTGCAATTGCCCTTTTTTTGTCTCTGGAAACCACGATCCATGCTGCTTCATTTCCTTCAAATGGATTTAGAATACGGTAAAAATCCCCATCTATCTGAAGCAGGCTCCGATTTTCTTTCATAAATTCCACCTGCCGTTTTACTTCCTGGATTTCCGCTTCATCAAGAGTATTCAAATCCAACTCGTAACCAAAGGTTCCAAAATAAGCAACATTTGCCCTTGTCTCAAGAGATGTGATCCTGTTCATCTGATGATTTGGCACTGCTGAAACATGGGATCCCATGCTTACAACAGGATAAACCAGAGAAGTTCCATACTGTATTTTCTCTCTTTCCACAGCATCTGTATTATCACTTGTCCAAGTTTGCGGTGCAAAATACAGCATTCCCGGATCAAAACGTGCACCGCCGCTTGCACAGGATTCAAACAGGATTTCAGGAAAACGATTGGTTAATCTGCTGTAGAGTTCATACACTCCCAGAATATAACGATGCATGGTTTTCCCCTGTTCTGCCGCTGATGCACCTTTACTGAAAGGCTCTGTCATATAGCGGTTCATGTCCCATTTTATATAAGATATTCTGGATTCTTCTATTACCTTCGAAATGGCCTCATAAATATAATCAACCACATCCGGGCGAGAAAAATCCAGCACATGCTGGTGCCTGGAATGGGATTCGAAACGATCAGGGACACTAATCAGCCAATCGGGATGTTTGCGATAGCACTCACTGTTTTTATTTACCATTTCCAGTTCTACCCATAGTCCGAACTTCAAGCCCATTTCTTCTATTTTTCTGGAAAGTCCTGCTATGCCATCCGGCAGCTTATCTTTGTTTGCAAACCAATCCCCAAGTCCCTGGTAATCGTCATTTCTCGTTCCGAACCATCCATCATCCAGGACAAAAAGCTCTATTCCAGCTTCTTTTGCCTTCTGTGCTATATGAAGTATTTTTTCTTCTGTAAAATCAAAATAGGTAGCCTCCCAATTATTCAAAAGAATAGGTCTTGGCTTGTCTCGCCACTGCCCTCTCATTAACCGGCTGCGGTAAAGCCTGTGATAGGTCTGGCTCATACCACTCATCCCCTGATCACTGTATACCATAACCACTTCCGGTGTCTGAAAGGTTTCTCCTTTTCCCAGTTCCCAGGAAAATCCCAGAGGATTGATTCCCATCAGCACCCTTGTCATCTCATAGGTGGAAACCTCTACCTGTGCCAGGAAATTGCCGCTGTAAACAAAACTAAATCCATAAACATCTCCCCTGTCTTCTGTAGCATCAGGACGTTTCAGCGCAAGAAACGGATTCTGTTCTGAACTTGATGCAGTTCCTGCCAGACTTTGTACCGACTGGATTCCCATTTCAAGCTTCCGTTTCTTTATGTATCTTTCCCTTGCCCATGCTCCAGACAAATGCACCATCTCATAATTCATATCCGGGAATTCCACACAGACGCTCATGGCATTTTCCAGTCTTATTTTCTGATTACCTTTATGTGCAAT
>CAVJRB010000498.1:0-5941 GCA_963651655.1 bacterium
GGCAGGAAAATTGGGCAAATCAGGGAAAAAACAAAGAAAAAAGACAATAGGGTATAATCAGCTTGGAATGTTTGGGATTTCTCTGATCGTTCTGATACTGCTTCTGTCTCTTATGGTGCAGAGCCGTGACCTTAAGGAATCTCTTGCCGGATATGAGACCAGGGCTGAGGCGCTGTCCCAGCAGCTGGAGGAAGAGCAGGCCCGCACGGAGGAAATCAAGGAACTGAAGGAATACATGCAGACGGATGAATATGCAGAGCAGGCTGCCAGAGAGAAGTTAGGCCTTGTGAAGGACAATGAGATTATTTTCCAGGAGGCGAACTGATCCGCTGCCGCATAAGAGAAGGAACGAAGGATAGGATTTTCTGACGAAAACTTTTTGAAAGTGTTCGTCTGTGTTTGACATATATTTTCATACCGCTCCCCTATAATAGGCATAAGGCTGTACAGGGGGAGGGGAGAATATGCAGGAATGGATGATTGCCATGCTCGTGATCAGTGTGCTGCTGGTGCTGCGGGACATGGCAAAAACTTTTTTCAGGGGAAGAAGTTTTAGGAAGGCAGAGCAGCCTGAGCAGGAGAAAAATCCCCAGAAGGAGAAGGTAGAGCGGTATGCGGCATCTTTTCGGAAGCTTGCAGACAGCTTTTACGGACTTCCCTACAGGAAGGATTACTTAAGCAGCGGGCAGGTGGATTCCATTATCCGGGAAGCCTGTGAGAATGTGTGCAGTCACTGCTATCAGCGGGAAATCTGCTGGGGCAGCCAGTCACAGGAAATGTACCGGGGGACGGAACGGATGATCCGCTCCATGGAAGCGGGAGATCCCCAGGACATACAGGAGAAAAAAAGCGACTGGATGAGCGTATGCAGCCGCTTTGTGCAGTATTATGAAGCTTTAAAGGAAGGCTTCCAAAGGGAAAGGCAGCGGCTGATCTGGGACAACCGGATGATCGAGAGCCGCCTTGCTGTGGCACAGCAGCTGCAGGAAATGTCCAGGATCATGGACATGGTGGCAGATGATCTGTACGACATTTCCCTGGCTGAGCCTTCCCTGATGCTGGATCTGCAGAAGCTTCTTCGGAAGCGCCACATTGTGGTAAAGCAGGTCTGGGTTATGGATAAGGTGGAGGGAAGAAGACAGATTTTTCTGACCATGCGGGCAAGAAGCGGACAGTGTATTTCCGTCAATGAGGTGGCACAGCTTTTGTCCAGGGAATTCGGTACGCCCATGGCGGCAGCCAGGGGAGGCAGACGAATCGTAAACGGGGAATTTCACACCGTTCATTTTGTGGAGGACGTAAGTTACCAGGTGCTTTACGGAGTGGCCAAGCTGACCAAGGAGCAGGAGAATGTTTCCGGAGACAATTATATTTGCCGGCAGGAAGAAGCCGGGCGGTTTGTCATGTGCCTTTCGGATGGCATGGGCTCTGGGGTGGAGGCCAGCAGAGAGAGCGAAGAAGTGGTAGAACTGCTGGAACAGTTTCTGGAATCCGGCTTTTCCCAGGAGACTGCGGCGAAAATGGTAAATTCTGCTCTTGTGATGAAGGGGCAGGACGGCATGTTTTCCACAGTAGATATCTGTGCAGTGGATCTGTACACCGGAATCTGCAATTTCCTGAAGGCAGGAGCCTGCGCCACCTTTATCAAAAGGGATCACTGGGTGGAAGCCATCTCTTCTGAGAGTCTGGCAGCAGGGCTGATGCAGCAGGTGGATTTCGAGACCTCCTCAAGGAAGCTGTATCACGGGGACTATCTGATCATGATGACAGATGGCGTGTTGGATGCGCTTCCGCCGGAGCGGGAGGAAGAGACCATGAAGGAGATCATTATGGATATCCACGAGGAGACGCCAAGGGAGATGAGCAGGAGTATTCTGGAGAGGGTCCTTGGGTACAGCGATTACTGCGCAAGAGATGATATGACCGTTCTGGTAGCGGGAATGTGGAAGAAGTAAGAAGCATAAAGGAAAGTCAGGTACATCATGTATCATAAAGTAAAGTCTTATATCGAAGAACATCATATGATAAACCACGGGGATGTGGTTCTGGCAGGTGTGTCCGGCGGCGGAGATTCCATGGCAATGCTGGACATGCTGAGAAAGTACAGCCAGGAAGTTCCTTTTTCCCTGTGCGCGGTACACGTACATCACGGAATCCGGGGGGAAGAGGCAGACCGGGATGAAGCTCTTGTGCGGGACACCTGCCGCAGCTGGGGAATTCCTTTTTTGTCCTATCATTATCCAGTTCCGGAACTTTCAAAGAAATGGAAGATGGGAACCGAAGAGACAGGGAGAAAAGTAAGACAGGAAGCTTTTGCCCGGGCGAAACAGGACTTTAGGGAATTGCAGGGAGAATCTGTTTCCGGGAAGCTGGAAGACGGCGCCAATCCTCTGGAATACCGCATTGCCCTTGCCCACAATGAGAACGATGCGGCGGAGACGCTCATTCACAATCTCTGCCGGGGAACCGGGCTGAAAGGGCTGGCGGGAATTTTGCCGGTAAGAGACGGGATCATCCGCCCTGTTTTGTGTTTAAACAAGCAGGAAATTGTCAATTATTTAATGGAAGAGCATATACCTTATATTACAGACAGTACCAACCTGACAGAGGAATATACCCGGAACCGTATCCGTCACAGGATTCTTCCCCTTCTGGAAAATGAGATCAATCAGGGAAGCATCCGCCACATGGCAGAGACGGCCCAGCTGGCAGCGCAGGCTGAGGAATACTTATCCCGCCAGGGCGCTCTTCTGGTGGAAAAATACGGACAGAAGCGGGAGAACGGGATGTTTCTTTCGGAAGAATTCTGGCAAAAAGAGCCTGTTGTGTCTTCCTATGGCGTGTTGGGGGTGTTTGAGCAGCTGGCAGGCAGGCGAAAGGATTTTACCGCCGTTCATATAAAGAACACTGCCGGGCTTCTAAAGCTTCAGGTGGGAAGGCAGATCAGCCTGCCCTATGGCCTTAAGGCCCAGCGCACCTACGGCGGCATTTTCATTGGAAAGATGGAAAGCAGGCAGCAGGAAACAACGGAAATGCAGGAGCTTTTGATCCCCGGGAGAACTTTTTTCAGGGAAAATCCATTTTTTACCCAAATAATTTCAAATCAGGGCCAGAAGATTGAAGAAAAAGCATATACGAAATGGCTGGATTATGATAGAATAAAACAGGAATTGTCCATCCGAACCCGCAGGCCGGGGGATTTTCTGATCGTGGACGAGGCGGGAAGTCATAAAAAGCTGAACCGCTATTTCATAGATGAGAAGATTCCATCAGAAGAAAGAGATAAGATTCCCCTTCTGGTGGCCGGATCTGAGGTTTTGTGGGTGGTGGGAGGCAGAATTAACGAGAACTATAAGATTACTCCCAGAACCAGGAGAATATTGGAAATACAATACCAAGGAGGAAAAGATAATCATGAGTGAGAAAATCAGGGTTTTACTGGATGAGGAAACAGTAGAAAAACGTATCTGCGAGGTTGCTGCCCAGATCAGCGAAGCGTACAAGGGCAAAGAAATCCACATGATCTGTGTTCTTAAGGGCGGTGTATTTTTCATGTGCGAGCTGGCCAAGAGGATCACAGTACCGGTAACTCTTGATTTCATGTCTGTTTCCAGCTACGGAGACGACACCAAATCAAGCGGAGTTGTAAAGATCGTCAAGGATCTGGATCAGCCTCTTGAGGATAAAGAAGTTCTGGTTGTAGAGGATATTATTGATTCCGGAAGAACCTTAAGCTATCTGCTGGATGTTCTGAAGAGACGTAACCCCAACAGCGTGAAGCTCTGTACCCTGCTTGACAAGCCGGACCGCAGAGTGGTTCAGGGCGTTGATGTGGATTACTGCTGCTTCAATATTCCGGATGAGTTTGTTGTGGGCTATGGTCTTGACTATGCCCAGAAATACAGAAATCTGCCATACATCGGTGTGGTAGAGTTCGAATGAAAGGAGAATTATACAAGTGAATAAGCAGTCAGGCAGAATCGGCTTGTATCTTGTTCTGATCGTAGCTTTGATTGCAGGGTATCTGTATCTGAACAATCAGGTGCAGACTCAGAGCGACTATACTCTGGGACAGCTTGAGCAGGCCCTGGAAGACGGCAAGGTGAATGATGCCGTGATCCACCAGAACAGTGAGGTTCCTACAGGTTCTGTGATCGCAAGCATCAAGGACGAAGGACAGAAGCGTATTTATGTGGCAGATGTAAGTGAGGCAGAGCAGCTTCTCCGTGAGAACGGGCTGGATCCCGCTATAGAGGATGTACCAAAGCAGAGCGTATTTCTCACCTCTGTATTTCCGGTGCTCCTTACCTGCGGTCTCATTATTTTTCTCATGATGATGATGAACCGCCAGATGTCAGGCGGTGGCGGCGGTACCAATGCCAAGATGATGAATTTCGGCAAAAGCCGTGCAAGGATGTCCATGCCGGATGACAAGAAGGTTACCTTCCAGAATGTTGCCGGTCTTGAGGAAGAGAAGGAGGAACTGAAGGAGGTCGTAGATTTCCTGAAGGATCCCCAGAAGTATACCAGAGTGGGTGCGAGAATCCCCAAGGGCGTAATCCTTGTAGGCCCTCCAGGTACCGGTAAAACTCTTCTTGCCAAGGCGGTTGCAGGGGAAGCAGGAGTTCCTTTCTTCTCCATTTCCGGATCTGACTTTGTGGAAATGTTTGTCGGTGTAGGTGCATCCCGTGTGCGCGACCTTTTTGAGGAAGGCAAGCGCCATGCACCCTGTATTATTTTCATTGATGAGATCGATGCTGTGGCAAGACAGCGTGGTACCGGAATGGGCGGCGGCCATGATGAGAGAGAGCAGACCCTGAACCAGCTTCTTGTAGAGATGGATGGTTTCGGCGTGAATGAGGGAATCATTGTAATGGCTGCCACCAACCGTGTGGATATTCTGGATCCGGCTATTCTCCGTCCGGGAAGATTCGACCGTAAGGTTGGAGTGGGACGTCCGGATATTAAAGGCCGTGAGGAGATTCTTCGGGTTCATGCCAAGGATAAGCCTCTTGGAGAGGATGTGGATCTGAAGCAGATCGCCCAGACTACTGCAGGCTTTACCGGTGCTGATCTGGAGAACCTGATGAATGAGGCTGCCATTGCAGCAGCCAAGAAGGGCCATTCCTTTATCCGCCAGAAGGATATTAAGAACAGTTTTATCAAGGTCGGCATCGGAGCTGAGAAGAAGAGCAAGGTGATCTCTGAGAAAGAGAAGCGCATCACTGCTTATCATGAAGCAGGCCATGCGATCTTATTCCATGTGCTGCCAGATATGGAGCCGGTTTATACCATTTCCATTATTCCTACCGGAATGGGCGCTGCGGGATATACCATGCCCCTTCCTGAGAATGATGAAATGTTCAACACCAAGGGCAAAATGCTCCAGGATATCACCACCCTTCTTGGAGGCCGTGTGGCTGAGGAGCTGATCTTCGGGGACATTACAACAGGTGCTTCCAATGATATCAAGCGTGCTACCAGCGAGGCCAGAGCTATGGTGACCAAGTACGGCATGTCTGATAAGATTGGTCTGATCTCCTACGGAGACGACGATGATGAGGTATTTATCGGCAGGGATCTTGCCCATACCCGTGGATACAGCGAGGATGTGGCCAAGGCCATTGACAGTGAGATCCACCGTATTATTGAGGAATGCCATGAGAATGCTGTGAAGATTATTTCCCAGCATATGGACGTTCTTCATGGCTGTGCGAAGCTTCTTCTCGAGAAGGAGAAAGTACATCGGGAAGAGTTTGAAGCACTTTTTACAATGGAAAATCAGGGTGAAAACAACGAGAGTATATAACATGCACAAAAAATAATATCAATTTTTGTGAAGTTTGTGCACACTTTTTCGTTGCCGCATGGTACTATATACATCGTAAAACCCCCCAATACATTATATAGTTTTTGCTACACCCCATAAGAAGAAATACCT